>JAFANK010000116.1 GCA_019232725.1 Vulcanimicrobiota bacterium
GCGAACGCGGTGGTCATCGGCGTCACGGCGGTCGTCCTCTCGTACTATTTCCTGGTCAACGCTCCCGATATCCGCCGCACATACCTCAGCCTGTTCCCAGAGCGTAGCCAAGCGAGAGCCAAGTACATGGCGCACGAGGCAGGCAGAGTGTTTGGCGGGTTTGTCGGCGGTCAGATCGTGCTCTCGACCTTCAGTGGTGTCTTCACTTTCATCTGGCTCGAGGTGGTTGGTTCCGACTACGCTGTGCTGCTTGGGATCATCACCGGTCTGCTGTATGCGATACCATATCTCGGCGTGTTCCTGGCCGTGCTGCTGGGGGCCATCTTGGGATTCTTGCAGTCATGGCAAATGGCGCTATGGAGCGCCGGCATCATCTTCGGGGTGACGAGGATCGCGGACATGGTCCTTGTGCCCAAAGTGATGGGGGAGAGCGTGGGAGTGTCGCCGATGTCCATCATCTTTGCGGTGTTTGCGGGCGGCGAACTCTTCGGATTGTGGGGACTCATCCTCGCGATTCCCGCCGCCGCACTCTTCAAAGTGATCTGGATCGTCTGGCTGTATCCATGGTTGACGGGGAAGCCGATGGCGGACGAACCGCCACCCGTCACATAGTTTCTGGCGCTGAGACCCCCAACAGATCGAGCGCCGACGCGAGCACTGTCTTCGTGGCGATGCACAGGGAGAGCCGGGCGCTCGTGAGCGCCTCGTCGTCGCCGAGCACGACGCAGTCGGTATAAAAACCATGAAAGTCCGTCGCCAGCGCGTGCGTGTATTCGGCAACCCGGTGCGGCGCGCGTGCATCCGCAGCGCGCGCGACCGTGCGGCCGAAATCGGCGATCCTGCGGATCACGGCGATTTCAGCTTTGTCGTTTAAGCGGTCCACGTCGAGGGCTTGTCTGGCGCGCTCGAGGAGATGCTCGCGCCCTTCACCAGCCTTGCGCAGGATCGAGGCGATGCGCGCGTGGCCGTACTGCACGTAGTAGACGGGGTTCTTGGCGGACTGCTCGACCGCTAGTTCCATGTCGAACACCAGATGCGATTCAGGAGCCCGGTTGATGAAGAAAAAGCGCGCGGCATCGACGCCTACTTGATCCATGACCTCGCGCAGCGTGACGACGTCGCCCGCGCGCTTGCTCATCGAGACGGTCTCACCGCCGCGCTTGAAGGTCACGTGTTGAGCGAGCAGCACCTCCAGGCTTCCGGGGTGGCCGAGCGCCGCGACGATCGCCGATAAGCGCGCGATGTACCCATGGTGGTCGGGCCCCAAGATATCAATGAGGTACTTGTTCCCGCGTCGCAGTTTGTCGGCATGGTAGGCCGCATCAGCGGCGAGATAGGTCGGCCGGCCGTCGCTGCGGATGAGCACGCGGTCCTTATCGTCGCCGAATTCGGTCGAGTGCAACCAGAGCGCACCTTCTTTTTCATAGACATGGCCGAGCGCTCGCAATTCCTGGACGGCTTTTTCGATGGCTCCCGAGTCGTGCAAGGTCGCTTCCGAAGTCCAACGGTCAAAATGCACGCGGAAACGGTCAAGATCGGCGCGCTGTTGCTCGACGATGGCATCTCGGGCGAACCGCCCCAGTGCTGCGCGCCGTTCGTCCTGCGGCGCCGAAAGCCACTGCTCGCCGTCGCGTGCTACAAGTGCTTGGGCGAGATCGATCAAGTATTCTCCCGCGTATCCGTCTACGGGTAGGGGCGTCTCACGCTCGAGCAGCGTTGCGTAGCGTGCATAGAGCGAATCCGCGAGTAGATCGAGCTGCGTCCCCGCGTCATTGACGTATGTCTCAGAACTCGTTTGGCAACCGGCAAAGCGCAACATTGCGACGAGCGTTGCCCCCAGTGCGCTGGAACGACCCTGAACCACGACCAGCGGCCCGGTCGGATTGGCTGATACGAACTCGACGAGCATCGGTCCCCGGGACTCAAGCTCATGGGATTTGCCGTAATCGGCACCCCGTTGCAAGACCTCGCGGACGACTCCGCTCCAAAAGCCGGGCACCATCGTGATGTTCACAAAGCCCGGCCGAACCGCTTGGATCTGCGCAACGGACTGCAGGCTTCCGTCCGAAGCCAGGGCAGTCGCGATCTCGAACGGATCGCGCTTCCACGCTTTCGCCGCCGCCATTGCCGCTGCGGTGGCGAAGTCGCCATGGTTTGGATCGCGCGTGGGCCCGAGCGCAACCTCGATGGCTTGGCCCTCGTGGATCCCCCACGATGACGCAAGGCGCCGCAAGCGTGTGTCGAGTTCGGTCGCTAACGCATCGAGCTGTTCGTGGTACCCCATAACGCTGTAGTTGGCGCGCCCGTGATGCACCCCCTGGAGTTGGCGCGTGATAAGACCGGCATGGACGAACGCGAAACCGCCTACCTCATCGCGGTGTCTGCAGCTGCGGTATGGACGCCACGTCCCCTCGTGGCTATGCTCAAGGCGCTGGGCAGCGCACGCACACTCGTCACGTATGCGCAGAACGCTGCCGCTGTCGCGCCGCCGCCGTGCGAACTGCTCGGGTTTGAGGCGCTCGGGCGTGTCGCTGCCATCGATGACGCAATTGCCGCTGCTGCACTCGCCGACGCAACAGTCGATGGCGTCAGATTCATGACTAGTGGCGATGCCGGCTATCCGCAACGGCTGCTGGATCTGTGCGACCCGCCGCCCGTGCTTTACTACCGTGGGAACATCGCTTCAATTGGTCGGGCAGTCGCGGTGGTCGGCAGCCGAGCGGCAACGCCATATGGTCGCAACATCGCGACAAGCGTGGCGGGCGATCTCGGCTCCATCGGCGCGACCGTAGTGTCTGGATTAGCACGAGGCATTGACGCGTGTGCGCATCGCGGTGCGCTACGCATTGACGCTCCGACCGTCGCGGTTTTGGGCTCCGGCCTCCGCGCGCTGTATCCGCCGTATCATCGTCATCTTGCCGATGAGATCGAGGCGCAGGGCGGCGCCATTGTGTCAGAGTTTCCACCGACGTTGCCCGCTCGGGCGCACCAATTCCCGATGCGCAATCGTATCGTCGCCGCGCTTTCCGATGCAACCGTGGTCGTCGAGGCCGGTGCCAAAAGCGGCGCACTGATCACTGCCCGTCTGGCCGCCGAATTGGGCCGACCGGTCTTTGCGTTCCCCGGCGACGTGGGCCGGCCATCGAGCGAAGGTTCAAACGCGCTCATCAAAGATGGTGTCGCTCTGGTAACGGGTGCGGAGGAGATCGTTGCCGCCCTTGGCTGGCAGTGCGCGCTGCCATCACTCACGAGCAGCGATGTTGACAACACTTGTATCGGCGTAATCGCGCACGGCGGCAGTAGCGTCGACGAGATATGCGCAGCATCGGGCTTGGATGCGGCCAGCGTTAACGCGCAACTCACCATCCTCGAGATGCAGGGCCTGGTCGAGCGACAAGCCGGAGGTCTCTACCACGTGGTTCGCATAAGGACGCGTCGATAGGGCCCGCTGTATACTACACTATGCACGTCTTTATCATCGCCGTTGACAAGCTTCGCGAACCCTACATCCGCGAAGGCTGCGCGCTTTACGTCGAGCGGCTTCGGCCTCTTGTGACGGTGACAGTACAAGAAGTAAAACCGGCTGCCACAGTCGTGGCAGAGGGGCAGTCCTTGCTGCGTTCGGTTCGTGTAGATGACACGCTGTGGGCGCTCGACCAACGGGGCCGAATGCTCTCCTCAACGCAAGTGGCGGCAGCGCTCAAAAAGGTGGAAAATAGTGGACGACGGCGCCTTGCGATCGCGATCGGCGGCGCTCGCGGTCTTGCCGACCCGGTACTCGAACGAGCCGATCTTACCTGGTCGCTGTCGCATTTGACCTTCCTGCATGAGATGGCGCGGCTTATCGTCCTCGAACAGCTCTACCGCGCCAGCAAGATCAATCGCGGTGAACCGTACCATAAATGACCGCACTCGCGGCAGGACGAAACCGAGGCCATGCATCTTACAGCGTCGGCCGATTACGCGTTGCGCGCGGTGTTGGAGATCGCTGCGGCCGATCCTGAGCTCACGACTGCCGAGCGCATCTCGAAAGCGCAATGCATCCCGTTGAAGTTCATCGAGAATATCCTCGGAACGCTCAAGCGCGCCGGGATCGTCAACGCGCGGCGCGGCGTCGATGGGGGCTACTGGCTTGCCAAGCCCGCGACCCGCATCGCTCTTGCCGATGTGATACGAGCCATCGAGGGCCCACTGGCCAATGTTCGCGGTACGCGCCCGGAGCAGTTGCGATATAGCGGGCCGGCGCGTCCACTCAAAGACGTCTGGATCGCGGTGCGCGCGAACCTGCGCAGCGTTCTGGAGGAAGTCACCGTGGCGGATGTCCTCCGCGCAAAACTTCCACCAGTGGTCAGCAAGCTGACGCGCCGTTCAGAAGCCTGGCAGCCGCACTAACCGTTAGGCTGTTGCGTTTTGCGCCTAGGCTGCATCCACGCGGACGGTTTCGATCGAGTTGCGCAGATAGCCCGAGGAATTCCAGACGGATGTCGTGTGTTGCGTTTCGCCGATGCTGTTGACTGCCAGCGACTGCAGTGAATACTGTTGGCGCGAAGCAGGCGTGAACGACGCTGTCCACGCGCGGAAGGCGTATTTGCCTTCGTCGCGGCCCAACTCTGCGCGCGTCCAATGCACGCCGCCATCGGTGCTGAACAATACTTTGACTATGCCGAACCCCGAGTCAAAGGCGATGCCACTGACCGCATAGCGCTTTCCCACTTGGACGCGCTGCCCGTCGCTTAGGCTCGTGATAAAGGAGCGTACGGTGAGTCTAGTGATAGGCACCGTCGGCAATTTTGCTCCCGGTTGCTCGTGGCGACGTGGATCTGCCGGAACGCGATATGCGGTCTTCATCCAGAAATTTTCATCGACCCGATCCAGCACTTCGATGTCATTGAGCATCTTCACCCAATACGTCGCGTAATAGCCGGGGACGACGAGCCGCACAGGATAACCGTTGAGCATTGGCAGTCGTTCGCCATTCATGGCATAAGCGACGAGCACGTCGTTGCCCGTGGCAACGTCAAGGTCAAGCGACTTCAAAAAGGGTGAGTCGCCAGTCAATGTCGGCTTATCCAAACCGCCGAAGCGAACTTGAACGGCGCCGGTCGCGACCCCAGCCTTTGCGAGGATATCCTTAAGCCGCGCGCCCCTCCAGACCGCGTTGCCCATGGCGCCATTGCCCCATTGACCCCCAGGCACTTTCGGGGCGAAAAACGCTCGGCTGTTGCCGGCGCATTCGCACACCGCCGCGATCTCAAACGCCTCGAATTGCGTCCGCAAGGCATCGAGCGACAATGAGAGCTGCGTGTTCACGAGGCCGTGTACCCGGAGTGCGTATGCGCGAGGATCGATCGCCGGTAAGTCCTCGTGATGCCAACGAACGAAAAAACTGTCGTTGGGCGTGATCAAGCCCCGGTCGAAAGTCGAAAATGGCGTCTCCAGCTGCACAGGCCGAGAAGTCAACAAGATCATCTCGCGCTTTTGCGGGTATATTGCCAGATCGCGCTCGCCGTTTTGGGAACGAGTCCGGACCTCGTCCATTGCAGCTTGAACAGGTCTCTGCATCACTGTTTACGTCTGTTGCATGCAAAGGGTAAAAGTACCTTTTCACCATAGACAATATGCAGTATGTATCCGGTACTGGCCATGTGGGATTTCCACGCTACCATTGGAGGGTTGATCGTCGGTCTGCTCGTCGGGCTGTCCGGTGTGGGCGGCGGTTCGCTCATGATGCCCATCTTGGTGCTGCTCCTTGGCGTCTCACCGCTGATCGCGGTCGGCACGGATCTCGCGTACAGCGTCCCCACAAAACTCGTGGGCGCTATCGTCCACAAGCGGCAGGGGACCATTCACGCCAAGCTTGTTGGCGTGCTCTGCGCCGGCGGGATTCCCGGTGCACTGTTGGGGCTCGCTACCCTCGCATTCGTCAAAGCGCACGTCGACATCGATCAGCTCAATGCGCTCCTGCGACACATCATCGGTGTGCTCTTGATCATCATCGCGATTGCGATCGTCGCTGCGCAGATCATCAGCACGCATCGACCAGCGGAAACCGTGTCCATCCGCGCTAAAGCACCGCTCATTATTGCGATCGGCGCAATTGTCGGCTTCTTGGTCAGCATCACGTCGATCGGCGCCGGGTCCATCACATTGACTGCGCTCGCGCTTGTCTTGCCGCGTTTGCGCTTGCAGCAATTGGTGGGTTCCGACGTCGCCTTTGCGGCCATCATCGTGCCAATAGCAGCCGCCGGCCACATGACCCTCGGCAGCATCAACTGGCCGCTGACGCTCAGCCTCTTACTGGGATCAGTGCCGGGTGTGTATGCCGGTAGCCGGCTCTGCGCGATCCTTCCGCTTCCCTACCTGCGGCCTGTCATCGCGGCAGTCCTTGCCTTCGCGGGCGTCAAGCTGTTCTAGCGATGAGCGCGCAGGTTTACAGGTACTCCAACACTTGATCTAACAGCTGCACGACCGGCGCTCTCGTAAAATTCTGATGGCGATTGTTGCGGTCCAGCAAGATCGCACGCAACCCAGCCGCGAGTGCACCATCGACGTCATGCTCCGGGGAATCGCCGATGTGCACCGCTGAGGCTGGTTCCACACCCGTTCGCCGTAATGCCTCATCGAAGATCTCTCCGTGCGGCTTCTCATAACCAAGCCGCGCAGAGTCCAATGCAAAATCAAACGACGATCGCAATCCTACCCGCTCTAAAACGTCTTCGAGGTCGCCGGTCCAGTTTGAGATGATGCCCAGGCGGACACCTTGCGCCCGTAGGGTCTGCAAAATGCCCCGCACATCATCATACACGCGCCACGTGATCGCCGCAGCAAAGGTACGGTAGACACGTTCGGCCTTTGCCGCGTCGCGTGCGTTACGGGCGCACACGCTCAACAAGGTGCGGTTATACTCCGTCCAAAAACGGTCCACTGCATCCTGCGAGAACGGTTTTGGCACATCGTGCGGTTGGCGTGGTCCAAGCAACGTGTTTGCGCGCTGTACGGCCTCAGCAAAATGCTCGTGCACGATCTCGATATCCAGTTGCGAACAAACGCGTAAGAACACGGTCGGCTGATCCGGCTCCATGCACAGGAGCGTGTAGCCGGCATCGAAGAAGACCGCCTGAGTGTTGCGCTGCATACCGAACACCGATGCCTTCGCAGCGGGCCTGAGCGCTCCTGCGCGTCGGACCTAGCCCGATGCTTTGTCCGGTCTGTCACATTGGCGAAACGCGCGTCGTCGACAGTCGCGATGACGAGAACGCGGTGCGTCGCAGGCGAGAGTGTCAGTCGTGCAAGCATCGCTTCACGACCTACGAACGTGCCGAAGCGCCACGGCTCTTCGTGGTCAAAAAAGACGGGCGCCGGGAGTCCTACAATCGCGACAAGGTCATCGGTGGGTTGCGCAAGGCATCGGAAAAGCGGCCGGTCTCTGAAAGCGCCATCCAAGGTGTCGCCGATCGCGTCGAGCGAGAACTCTATGCCCGCGGAGAGAGCGAAGTACAGTCGACGGTCGTCGGAGATTTGGTGATGGCAGAGCTTCGTGGCCTGGACAAGGTCGCGTACATCCGCTTCGCATCCGTCTATCGCTCGTTCACTGATCTGAATTCATTCCAAGAAGAGCTCGCGCAGCTGCTGGCCAAGACCGAATGAAGCGGGTTGTGCGCGTCGGGATCCAGCTGCTCCCAGAGGGTCAGGGCTTACCGTTGCCATCCTACATGACGCCCGGCAGCGCAGGATGCGACCTCTACGCCGCCATCAACGAAGCGATAACGCTCCAGCCGGGCCAGCGTTCCCTTATCCCCGCCGGCTTTTGCATGGCGTTGCCCGCCGGCTTTGAGGCGCAAATCCGTCCGCGTAGCGGCCTTGCGATGAAGTACGGCGTGACATGTCTCAACTCACCCGGAACGATCGATGCGGATTACCGTGGACCGGTGTGTGTCCTGATCATCAACCACGGGCAAGAACCGTTCGTCATCCAACGTGGTGACCGTATCGCGCAGATGGTCGTTGTGCAGGTCGAGCGCGCAGAGTTTGACCAGGCCGACGCATTGGACGCCACGGTGCGAGCGACGGGCGGCTTCGGCTCCACGGGCTCCCGCGGCTAGTCGCGATGCGCAGCCTCATCGT
>JAFANK010000286.1 GCA_019232725.1 Vulcanimicrobiota bacterium
CAAGAAGCCTTCCTCTCTTTGTGGCGTCATCGTGAAGGGTTGGTCGTGCGCAGCGCGGGCGTGGGCCCGTGGCTGATTGTGGTCACCCGTAACGCCGCACTTGCCAGCCTGCGGAGCAGCCGCGCCCGCGTAGCACGCGAGGACCGCACGACGGCGCTTGACGCTACGGTTCCGAGCGACCCGACACACGCGGTAGAGCAACGCGACGACGCCGCTACCGTGCGCCGCGCGCTTGGCCAGCTTCCTCAGGACGTCCGCACCGTGATCGAACTTGCATACTTCCGATATCTTACGATGGCGCAAATCGCACAGACCACAGAAACGCCGCTCAGCACGGTCAAGGATCGAGCACAAAGCGGTCTACGCAGGCTTGCGCAAGTGTTGGCGCAGGAGAGGACGTCATGACGGCCCACCCTTACGAGGACCTTGAAGCCCTCGCTCTTGGCGGACTCGACGAACAGACAAGTCGCAGGGTATTGGCACACGCCGACAACTGTCCGACGTGCGCAGCGGTGCTCGCTCAGGCTATGCACACGGTCAACGAGCTTGAGCCCCAAACGACGCTCGCACTAGCCAGCCGCGCTCTGCGCGCGACCGACGTGCCACTGCGGTCATCGACTGCTGAGCGCGCTGCCAAGAGGTGGCGCGGGGTCGCGATGGTCGCGGCGGCAGCTGCATTGGTCCTCGCGGCATGGAGCGTGAACGCCGTGCGCAATGCCCATTCGAATGTAGCTGGTCCCGTTGTGCCCATCGCGGCCCTCGTGCACAGTCATTTCTTGCATCACGCACTCCGCGGTACCGGTGGCAGCGCAAAAGTCATCCAGGCGCTCGACGGCAGTTGGATCTATCTCGTCGGCGACGGATTTGTGCCGAATAGGAAATACACGCTCGAGGAAATGACGGGCGACGTCGGTGGAGAGGTCGGCCAGGGCACGACTAACGCATCGGGTCAGATCAGCGGATATTGGACGCAGACGCGTCGTCACATCGATAGTTTTCGGCTCGTCGTTTCAGCGTCTAACCCGCTGTTCCAAGGATCGACGCTGCAGTGGCCCTAGTTAGTGCCCTCGGCTCTTCGGCTTTTTCAACGATTCGAACTCTTGGATCGGGATGATGGCGGCCACCGGCTTGCGGTTGCGCGTCACGACGATGCGTTCACCGCCGAGGGCGACACGCGACACGATGGCCGGCGTATTCGCCCGCAGTTCCACTGTCGTCACGTGGTCGGATCGATTCGCCGAGAGCAGCTTGACAAGCCGTTGTGAAGCCCTGCTTTTTGGATCCGCTGACATCACCTTAGCGTGCTCCTTCGAGCCCATCACGAACCAGACTGCAGATAACTCAACGCTTTGTTCCGATCGTTGAACACGTTGAATGCTGCCGTTAAGCCGGCAAGGTCGATGAGGCGCACGAGTTGTGGAGCGGTCACAAGCACTGCAGCCGCCACAGCGTCGCGCCGGGCCTCCAGACAAAACCGCAACAACTCGGAAAGCGCTGTCGAATCTGCATAACTCACGCCGGTGAGGTCCACAAGAACCGCTCGCGCCCCGGGTCGCAGCTGAAGCGCGTCCCGTATTTCTTGCTTGCGCGCAACGTCGAGCTCGCCCTCGAGGGCGACAATTTCAAGTTTATCGGCATAAGGGCGCAACGTAGTTCCTGTTCCGGCCGTTCAGTGTCAGGGGACCGGCAGCGCTACGCTTCCCGGATTACATGCCGGGTCCTCGAACGCTGTGCTCGCGCACGTGCGTTCGACAGGCCGAGCGAGGACACGGATGAATCGTTGCAAAGTGTTGGGGTGTTTAGCCCAAAAAGCCTATGCAAGCAGGTAACGATATCCGCGCCCGCCTTGAATTGTTCAAGAAGCTTGGGTTGCCGTGTTCCATTCGGCTCAAAGAGGCGAAAACCGATCTTCGGATACACGTCAATTACCTCACCCCGCAGGATCTCATCTGCCAGGATGGTCAGATCATCAAGTTGACCGAAATCGCGGCCGTATCAGAATAGAACGCGAACACGATCTCCTAGGGGATGACATTGCATGATTGCTCTCTTAGCAGCCCTGTACGTAGTCCATGCGATAACTCTGCCAGCCGGCAGAACGGTGGATCTAGGCACGTCGCCGATGCATCCGAACTCGTACGACGCCCAACGTCAGCCTCTCAGCTTCTCGTTGTCGCAAAGGGGTGCGGTTGCGGTAATCGTCTATCCGTTCGGCTCCGACCCGATACGCGCCGACACGATGCTCATCGTGCGCTCCGATGGATCTCGAGTTATGCTTCAGAGGCCGCC
>JAFANK010000195.1 GCA_019232725.1 Vulcanimicrobiota bacterium
GTGAAGTGGGCCTCACGCCTGATCCGCGGTTCCATGCTCAACGGCCTTCGCCGTATGGACAGCATCCCCGAACGAGTCCGCCGCGATGCGCGCGTCTTGGACAAAGCGCGGTGGTGTGTCGCCCAGAATGCAGGCACGACGCCGAGCGACGCGGCTGCCGCATGTCATGCAGGTCTCTCGCGGTCCAAGCTCGCCACCGTGCAACTCGCTTTGCGACGAGCCGTGCCGCTTTCGTTAGAAGCGCCTGCGCGCCAGCACCTGGAGAATCCGGTGATGCTGCGCGATCGTCTTGCCGCTGACGACGACGACCCCGGCACGACCGTCGTGACCAAAGCGGCCCACACTGCCTTGAGCAACGCCGTGCGCAGACTCCCCAAGCGTGAGCGTATGATCGTCGCGGCCTTCTATGGCAAAGAGGCAAGTTTCCGGACGATCGGCGGACGCTTGGGGATCAGCAAGCAGCGCGTGTCGCAGATACACGGGCAGGCGCTGACGGCGCTGCGGACGCTGCTTGCCGCGCCTCCGGTTGACGCGTGACCATCCGCGCGGCACTCACGCCACCACCGTCCCCGCCACAGGCCCCTGCCGCTCCCGATCCGCCGGCGACGGTGCACACCGCTTTTGGCATCATCGTAGGCGGCACGCCGGCCGGCGATATGATCGTGTTGAGCCCCAAAGCGATCGCTCTCCGCGCCGGCGCATTCGTCAAGGCGCTCGTGATCACGGGGCTTGCATCGCTGCGACGAACGGTGACACTCACCGGCGGCCGCACGCTGTTACTGCAGGATGGCGTGTACCAGGTGCTCTGATCAGGCTTTGGCGACGGCGTTTGCGGGTCGCGGATGCGCGTCGTCGATCAGCTCGAGCTGGCGCGTCAGAAAATTACGCAGATCGAGCTTCGCGGCAGCGGTTTTGTCACTGACCCGTTGCAGCTCGGCTTTGGCTTCAGCGATCTGCTGCTTGACGCTACGCAGCTCGTCTTCGATCTCTAGCTTGGCGCGATGCTTGACGATATCAACTTCTTTGTGAGCGCTGGCCTTGAGCTCGTCCGCCGTCCGCTGCGCCAGCACGAGCGTGCTGCGCAAGCTATCCTCCATCGCCTTGAAGTGCGAGACCTTTTCCGACAACTCCGTCACCTGCGCCTCGAGCCGCGTGCGCTCGTCGATCTCGGCTTCGAGCGTTTCGATCACCTCGTCGAGGAATTGATCGACCTCCTCGCGGGCATACCCCTGGATCGCCTTCTTGAACTCTTTGTGCTGGATATCGACTGGCGTCAGTTTGGTCGTCACAAGTGTTGCCTCTAGTAGCCTTCGTAACCGGCCGCCGCCGCCATCTCATTGTCATGCGCGGTCACGGGCACGTTGGCCGGTACGAACAGATAGATCCCCTCGCCCAACCGCTGCATCTTGCCGTCCACCGTGTAGACGACCCCGCTCAAAAAGTCGACGATGCGCTGGCACAGCGCGCGGTCCGCCCCAACCAGGTTGACGACGATGTGACGAGCAGCGCGCAGGTTATCGGCGATTTCGGTCACCTCGTCGAACCGGCGCGGGTGGAAGATTGAGACGCCGCGACAACGACCGCTCTTGCTCTCGGGGAAGAGCACAACGTTCTTGCGCGGCTCATCGCTAGCGCCGACGTCATCGTAGTCATCATCGAGGTCGTTGCCGGCCAAGAAATCCTTGACCTTCGCCCACATGCCCATCGCCCGCATCCTTCCTCAGGCCGTGCGCCGATTGGACGGTCAGCACGGAGTCTCTGGACTTGGTGTTTCGTCCGCGTTGCGACCGATGCCTATCGGCGCAGCCGATCACATGCGCGCAGGACGTGCCCCAAACAGCGCGCTGCCGACCCGCACCATCGTGGAGCCTGCGGCGACAGCACTTTCAAGATCGTCGCTCATGCCCATCGAGAGCGTGTCGATGTGCTGATGGGCACGCCGCAGCTGCTCGAAACAGGCGCGTGCTCGCGCAAAGGCTTGCGGCGCGTCCCTCATCTTTGTGGGACCCATCGCCATGAGACCACGCACTGCGAGATTTCGCATGCCGCCAAGGCCATCCACAAACGCAGGGAGATCGTCTGGCAGCACGCCTTGGCGCTGATCCTGCGCGACGTTGACCTGCACCAGCACGAGCAACGTCTTCTGCAATGCCGCCGCTGCTTGATCGAGAGCATGCGCAACGCCGGCATCGTCAACGGTCTGGACGACGTCGAAAAGCTCCGCGATGCGCCGGGCTTTGTTGCGCTGGACGCGGCCGATGAAGTGCAGCGACACGTCCGGGAGTCGGGCGATCTCTGCGTATTTTGTCGCGGCCTCTTGATAATAGTTCTCGCCGAGCTCTCGCAGGCCGGCGGCGATCGCTGCCCGTGGCGCTGCCGGTCCGAAGCCCTTGGTAACGGCGACGATCGTCACGTGCTTCGGGTCTGTGCTTGCCGGGCAAGCATCTTCGATACGCTGCTGCAGCCGAGCAAGCGCCTCTTGCACTTTTGCGACGTCGAATCCCGACGAGCCTGTGTTGTGGCTCCGCATTTACGAAGGCGCTCCGGCGCTGCGCTGCAGCCCGTCGAGCACCCCGGCGCTCCAGCGGTCAAACCGGCCATCATGTATGGCTGCCCGCGCCGCCTTGGCAAGCCCGTTGAGCATCGCGATGTTGTGCACGCTCACAAGGCGCGGTCCGAGCATCTCTCCGGCACGGAACAGATGCGCGATGTAGGCTCGGGTGAACGCGGAGCACACCGGGCAACCGCATGATGCATCCAATGGTCGCATGTCGCGCGCGTGCGCAGCGTTGCGCAGATTGAGGCGACCGGTGCTCGTGAGCGCAAGCGCGTGCCGAGCGCTGCGCGTCGGGTAGACACAATCGAACATGTCGACACCACGCCGGATGGCTTCGATCATGTCTTCGGGCGTACCGACGCCCATGAGATACCGCGGCTTGTCCGGCGGCAGTTCTTGATTGCAGACCTCGACCATAGCAAGTCCGAGCGAACGTTCTTCGCCGACCCATAGTCCGCCAATCGCGTATCCAGGGAAATCAAGTGCGGCGAGATCGCGTGCGTTTGCACGCCGGAGCGCCTCATACGTCGATCCTTGCACGATGGCAAAGCTCAATTGGTCCGTGCGCTGCAGGACCGCCTTTGCGCGCGCGGCCCAACGCAGCGTCCGGTGCGCTGCATCGCGCGCACGGGCCTCATCGACTCCCGCCGGCACGAGATCGTCCAAGACCATTGCGATGTCGCTGCCTAATGCTTCCTTGATCGCTACGACCGATTCCGGGGTGAAGGTGTGGCGAGAGCCGTCCAGGTGCGACGCGAAGTGATACCCGTCGTCATCGACACGTGATAGTCGTGCGAGCGAAAAGACCTG
>JAFANK010000201.1 GCA_019232725.1 Vulcanimicrobiota bacterium
GGCGTATCAAGTCGACACCCAGCGATGCATCCGACGCGGCCCGCGTGACCATGATGCCCATAGCGGTCGAAAGCAAGAATGCGGGCAGCGTCGTGGCAAGCGCGTTGCCGATCGACAGCAGCGGATACGTCTGCAGTGCGGTTGGCAGGTCGAGATGTTTGCTGATAACGCCGATCGCCATGCCGGCCACGACGTTGACCATGACGATCACGATGGCCGCGATCGCATCGCCACGCACAAACTTGCCTGCGCCATCCATCGCGCCGTAGAAGTCGGCCTCCGCTTGCACCGCGCGCCGCCGGGCGCGCGCTTGGCCGGCGTCGATGAGGCCGGTGTGCAGGTCTGCGTCGATGGCCATCTGCTTGCCGGGCATGGCGTCCAGCGTAAAACGGGCCGCCACCTCTGCGACGCGCTGCGCACCATTGGTGACGACCACGAGCTGCACGACGATGAGGATGATGAAGAGCAGCATGCCGACCACGACATCGCCGCGCATGACGAACGCGCCAAACGCCGGAATCACCGCGCCCACTCCGCCGGGAACGTCGCCCTGCGTGAGGATGAGCCGAGTCGCAGAGACATCGAGGCTCAGGCGGAAGAGCGTTGTGACCAGCAGCAACGATGGGAACGCGGCAAGCTCCAGGGGGTCCTGGATCGACAACGCCACCACGAGCACGGCGGTTGCGAACATGATGTCGAATGCGAGCAACACGTCGAGCACAGGTGGCGGCAGCGGAATGATCAGCATCGCGACGCTTGCAAGCACCGCGGTGGCCACGACATTGCCCAACGGTGCCGGCGAGTTGCTCACACATCGTCCTCGTCACCACGACGCAAGCTGCCGTGGACGCGCATGATCCACGTGAACACGGCGGCAACAGCGGCATAGCACTCCTCGGGAATCGGCTCGTCGATGTCCGTTCGCTCGAAGATATCGCGTGCGAGCTCCGGCGCCTCGATGACGGGAACGTCAAAGCTTTGCGCAGCACGCTTGAGCACCTGGGCCATCCGATCGACCCCTCGCGCGACGACCGTTGGGACCTCAATCGCCGGCGGTGCATAGCGCAGTGCGACGGCAAGGTGCTCGGGGTTCGCGATCACCGCGGTGGCGCGCCGGATAGCAGCCACACGAAGCCCACGTGCGCGTTTGGCGCCTATCGCGCGTCGCCGTTGCCTGACTTCTGGACGACCTTCGGTTTGGAATCGTTCCTCGCGCACTTCACGTGGCGTCATCTTTGTACTTTTAGCTTGCCGCCGTCGCTGCATAATGACGTCGATGGCGGCAACGGGCATTAGCGCGGCCATCGTTCGCATCCACAGATGCTGCACCGCGTGGGCCGCCAGCACGGCTTGGGCTTCGACTTCCGCCCTGAGCGCAAGCCTTTCGAGCTCCCCAACGAAGAGCGGAAGGACGAGTGCGGTCACCATGCAGGTCGCAAGGGTGCCCGCAAAAGCTCGGACCAGGTTTTCTACGCTGATGAAGCGTTGGATCGCCGGGCGAAGACGCGCGAAGCGGGGCGCCAGCGCTTGAAAGGAGACGCCAAGCGGCCCGCATGCGCACGTTGCAACGAGCGCTGCGACGAGACACGCGATGAATGTGGCGGCAATCATGCCGGTGCATCCTATCTGCTGCACGATGCGCACGCACACGCCAACTAACGCTGCGGCGGTAGGGTCTCGACCAACGATCACAGCGCCGTTGGCCGCGATGCGCAGGGCCTGCCCAAACGCCGGCGCCCGCGCGCTGATCGCGCTTGAAAGAACGACCGCGACCAGCAGGCCACACGCGGCCTGAGCGAGCGCGCTGTGCGCGCGCACACCTTGTGCCAAAAGCGCGGCCTTGCGTTTGGGGGTTGCCTCCTCGGTCCTTTCGTTCGACGCGCTCATCGGATGATGAGGCGGCCGAGCGCAAGCGTGTGTCGCACGACATCAAGGAGCTCACTGCCGAGCGTGGTCGCACCCAAGGCGAGCGCGCAGATCACGGACGCAGATGAGAGCTGAGCCCCCAAGAGTATTCCCCCGACGCTCGGAGCGATGCGAGCCACAAGTCCGGTCACAATCGTCGCCAGCGCTTGCGCGAACAAACACGGGCCGGCAAGCAGCAGACACAGGCGCATCGAGTCTACCGCCAGCCCGATCACGCGCGGCACGTCGACTTGGGGGTATTGTGCTAGGCCGTGGGCGCCAGCCAGCGTCGCGACCATTGCCGAAAAGCCACCGCTGCCGAACAGCACGAGCGTGTAGGCCAAGTGGTAAAGCCGCTGCAGTGGTCCGCCTGCCTTGGCCATACTGAGAAAAGGCGGCGAGCCCAGACCCGCGTCGATCAGATCACCCGCGCCCTTGACGGCTCCGGCGACGAGCGACGCGCCCATTCCGTAGGCCGCGCCGATCAGCGCTCCGGAGAAGAACGATGACGGCGCTTGTTCGTGGCCTCCACGCTCCGCCAATAGCAGCACCGGAACGATTGCGATGATGACGCCTGCCCGGACGATTGCCGGCGTGCCTTCTGGTAAGACAGGCGAAGCAGCAACGAACGCGACGGCTTCTGCCGCGGCACCGGCGATTGCCGACACGCGCGGGTCAAGCACGTGCTAACCGACCAAATGGGGCACGCTCGCGAGCGCAGCTGTGAAGATGTGCAAGATCGCTGCCAGCGCGCGGGTGCCGAAGCCGACCAGCAACAATGCGACCACCGCGATCTTTGGTGCGAAGGCGATGTTTTGATCCTGGATGCCGAAAATGGTTTGGATCAATGACGCCGCGACGCCAGTGAAAGCGACGCCCACGATCACTGGCATCGCGAGCGTAAGCGTCGTGCTCAGCGCGAGGACGTAGAGTTGCAATGCGATGTCGGCCATTGTCCTATCGAAAAGAAGCGGCAAGAGCGGTTGCGACGAGCGTCCATCCATCCGCGGCGACGAAGAGCAAAAGCTTGATCGGCAACGAGATCGCATTCGGCGAAACCATGAACATGCCAAGCGACATGAGGACGACCGCGACGAGCAGATCGATCACCGCAAACGGTAGTGCCAATGCGAATCCCATCGCAAATGCGGCTCGCAATTCGCTTGTGAGGAATGCAGGAACGAGGACGACGATCGGGACGGGTTGCCCGGTCACCAGCTGTACCCGCGCGATGCGCGCGAAGGCGCGTATTTCGTTGGAACGCGTCTGCCGCGCCATGAACGAACTTAGGGGACGTTCAGCGCGCTCGATGGCCTGCGATACTCGGATCTGGTGAGCCTGATACGGAACGATCGCTTGTTGGCTGATCGCAGATAAGGTCGGCGCCATGATCGCCGCGCTCAGCATGAGCGCAAGCGCGACGAGCACGGGCGTCGGTGGTAAGGCTGCTGTGCCAAAGGAAGCTCGCAACAGTCCGAGCACGACGATGATCCGCGTGAATGACGTCATCGACACGGCGAGCACAGGGAGGACTGCCACGATAAACAGCGCACCGAGAAGATCTACCGGTGACGAGAGACTTTGGTGAGCGAGCAGCGCACCCGCGGCATCCACTACTTCGTGCCTTCGATCGGCCGGACGAGCTCAACGATCTGCACGGCGAGGCCGCCGTCTTCGGTTGACACAAGATCACCGCTGGCGATCGCAACACCATTGACGAACAGCTCGACGGGAGCATCTGCCCGAACATCCAGTGGAATGATCGTGCCGGGCGCGTACGACAAGAGCTCCGCGATCGATGCAGTTGCCCTTCCGAGCAAGACGGTGACGGTGACCTGCACGTCGCTGAGCGACTCCAAGCCGAGCGCGTTCACCGGCGCTCGCTCGTAGCCAAGCTCATCACTCTCAGTGCACGACTGCCGCGCACGTCGCCCAGCTGTGCGGCCGCCACATAACGGCGCCCAGCATAGAGCTGCACTGCAAGATCGGCCTGCGATCGAAGCAGCGGCAACAGGGCGCCGGGATGTAGCGCGTTGATCCTGCCGAGCGAGCAGGGTATGCCCGCTATTGCCGCTCGCAACGGCAGACCGACGGCGCCAAGTGACCGCCGGCAGGCGTGACCTACCGCCGTTGGCGCGACGGGCGTTGTGAGCAACTGTAGCGTTGCCGCGGCGGGGCCTCCGGTGCTTAGGCGAAGCTCGCAGACCCATTGTGCGTGCGCCGCGCAAACCGGTGCTTCAACCAGATGCAATTGGACGCGATCCGCGGGTGTCAAGAAAAGCCGTCGCAACACGTCCGTGACGATCGTCTGCTCGATGCGGGAAAGCCGCCGTGCAGGCGTTGTCCCGACGATCCAGCCGAACAACACCCGGGCAGACGATGCATCGACGGAGCATAACACGTCGCTGACCAGACCGGTCAAGCGCCAGACGTGCTCGTGAGCTTCGACCTCCCCGTGAGCCATGAGCTGCGGCTGCGTGCATGAGGCATGCGCGCATCGTGGAATCGCGGCCGGCGCCAGTTGCAACGCACGCCGGCCGATCAGCACAAGCTCGCGCGCTGCCTCATCGAGCCTCCGCGCACGTGCCTTGCATGCAAGCGTGGCTGGACGGTATCGGCCGCTCGAATGCAACGACCGCCCAGAATCGCTCATCGCACGAGATTGAGCGCGGTGCGCTCAGCCGCGTCGCTGCTCGCCGCGACCGCGGCTTCGATTTCGCCCCGACCGCTGGCAGCCCACAATGCACGAATGGTGTCGCGTAACGCTCCTGGTGCGACAACGGGCGGGTTGCGCTGGATGCGGCCGACGTGCACTGTCCCGGCGGGAAAAAAACGTAGTGGCACGCCGAAACCACCTTGCGATACGCTTTGCGCTTGCCCGATCGCTTCATCTGGGTATGGGGGCAGCGCGACCGCAATGCGGCCGATAATGATAGGCTGGCGATCAGGCGACGCGCGTGATGGTCGGACGGCGAGAATTATTCGGCCGTTGTCGTCGACTTGGACGTCAGCTGAGGCTTTGGGATCAACCTGTAGCGGCGTTGGATCCCCGCTCGCCGCCCCCGGATATCCGAGCAGCACGGCACCGCGATCATTCACGATGTAACCGTCTGAACGCAGCGTGAGCACCGCATCCCGAGCGAGCACGCGTCGTCCGTAATTGTCGAACGCGAGGAAGCCAGGACCATCGACACCAACGCGACCCATCCCCATGAGGGTAGGTGAGCCCGCTGCCCGCTGATCCATCTCGACAAGGTTCATCCATTGCTGCGTCTGCACAAGACTTGCTTGCAATACGGATTCGGCCGAAGCGGTGCTCGCTCGATCGTTTAGACTCAAAGGCTCGATCACAGAACGCCACCTTGCGGGCATGCGCTTATGAATGACTTCCCGTTTGCCATAACCAGCGTGAGAGCGCGGCCGAGAACCTTTACTGTGTATCGCCGCCAACGGTGTGTCCGTGACAAGACAGCACGCTGGCGCCACCGCACCTCTAGCGCGTGTCGGGAGAACGAGCGCGCGTTGCCCTGCGCTTTCCATACACGGCGCAGGCGGTCGTGCGCAACGACAATCCTCCTGCGCGCGGGCGTGGTGCCATACGCTGGTCGAAGTTGCACGTGCGCGTGCGATCCTAGAAGGGTTGGAACCACGGAGGGAGCTCGCGTGCGCATCGCCGCTCTGGGCTTGGGCAGGGCCTGAGAGCAAAGGCCCCATGCGGCTCGCTCGGCGAACGACAGCTCCCCGCGCGGCCGGTAGCGCCCTTCGTAGACAAACGTCGTTGGAGTTGTCGCCGCGATGGAAACCTTTGACATTTGCACCTCGCGTGAAGAGCAGCCATCGTAAGGAGGTGCTGTGAGCGGTTTGTGTCGGACGAGCGAACGGTTATGAACGTCCCAAACACTTCGCGCATACTCGCCGCCGCCATCATGGCGTCGAGCATGGTGTTCATCGACAGCACCGCGGTCAACGTTGTGCTGCCGATCCTGCAGCGAGAGTTGCACGCGACCATCGTCGATGCGCAATGGTTCGTCGAAGCCTATGCGCTCTTCTTATCCGCCCTGATTCTGGTCGGCGGTTCGCTCGGCGATCACTTCGGCCGCGTCCGGCTGTTCCTCATCGGGGTCATCGGTTTTGCCGGTGCATCGGTTCTTTGCGGCTTTGCGCAGAATGCCGGACAGCTCATCGCGGCGCGTGCTGTTCAGGGCGTGGCGAGCGCGATCCTGACGCCTGGCAGCCTCTCGATCCTTGGGGCGACATTTGCCGGCAGCCAACGCGGCAGAGCGATCGGCCTGTGGTCGAGCTTCACCGCCATCACCGCCGCCGGGGGCCCCGTGCTTGGCGGCTTCATCGCCGAACACGCCTCTTGGCGGTGGATCTTCTTCATCAATATTCCTTTGGCGCTTGCCACGCTTGTTGCGATGATTGGTTGCCCCGAAAGCCGCGACCACGAAAAAGTGCATCACGTGGACTGGGCTGGGGCCGCACTCGCAACGCTCGGGCTCGGCTGCCTCGTTTTCGCGCTCATCTCTGCGACTGGGCCCTCGGGGTGGACGCCGCTGGACATCGTGCTGCTAGCAGCGGGGTTCGTCGCGCTCGCGTTTTTTATCGTCGTGGAGGCACGCGTGCCATCACCGATGATGCCGCTCCAGCTTTTCAAGAATCGCGATTTTAGTGCCGTGAATCTGATGACATTGTTGCAGTATGCGGCGCTCGGCGGTGCGCTCTTCTTCATTCCGTTCAATCTGATCTTAGCCCAGCACTATAGTCCAAGCGCCGCAGGCGCGGCCCTCCTACCAATGATAACGCTCATTTTTGCGTTGTCGCCGTGGGCCGGCACGCTGTGCAGCACCTTGGGGCCAAAAATTCCCCTGGTCGCCGGCACTTTGATCAGCGCCCTCGGTTTTGTCACGCTTGCCGTGCCTACGATAGGTGGTACGTATTGGACGAAATATTTTGCAGGCGCCGTCGTGCTCGGTTTGGGCATGGGCCTCGTGGTATCGCCACTGACGACGACCGTCATGGGATCAGTGGATACCGATCATTTCGGCGTCGCGTCGGGCATCAACAACGCCATAGCGCGCACAGCCGGCCTGATCGCGGTCGCGGCCTTCAGTTTGCTTGTGGTGACCACGTTCAACCGCGCGCTCGACGCTCGACTGGCCGGGATCGCTGTGTCGCCACAGGTCAAAGCCGCAGTCATAGGCGAGCGCTCGCGACTTGCCGCCGCCATACCGCCCCCATCAACGCCGAGCTCGCAGCGGAGCGCAGTCGCATACGCAATCGCGCGATCATACGTCTCGGGCTTTCGGCTGGCCATGCTGGCATCGGCGATGCTTTCGGTCGGTAGTGCGCTCTGCGCCCTCGTCCTTTTGGGCGGTGGTCTGCGGCCAGTCAGTGCACCCGCACCTCGCTCGCCTTGAACGTCGCGTGCAACGTTGCGCCCGGCACACACCCAAGCTCATCGGCTGAGCGTCGCGTGATGCGCGCGACGATCGATGGCGTGCTGGCAATGCTCACGCGCAACGACGGACCGTCGGCAACGACCGCTGCGACGTTGCCGACGAGCCAGTTGCGGGCCGACGATGACGGGCGCTCGCGGGAAAGGACGACGGCGTCCGGATCGATGACCAGTGCGACTGGCCCCGAGGCCGTGCCGAGGATCGTGAACATCGATCCATCCACGTCCACCTCGCTGACGCCGCCTTGCACGGGTGACGCCACGCCGCGGTAGAGGTTGACGCCCGCAAAAGCGGCCACGTAACGCGTCAGCGGATGTTCACGCAGTTCCGCCGGTGTGCCCCGCTGGACGACCGAACCGGCTTCCATCACAAGCAGTGAGTCGGAAAAGAGCGCCGCCTCGGCGGGGTCGTGCGAGACGATGACGGCGATCATCTCACGCTCCGCAATCGCGCGCAACAACGCCTCGCGCACCGGTGTCCGGTGCTCGACATCGATAGCGCCAAGCGGTTCATCGAGTAAAAGGACCCGTGGGTCAAGTGCCAGTGCGCGCGCGATCGCGACGCGCTGCGCCTCTCCGGTGGATAGCGAAGAGGCCCGGCGCTTGGCGAAGCCCGCTACGCCGACAAGTTCGAGTGCTTGCATTGCCCGTTGATTGAGGATGGCAGTTCTATCGCCGCGCGCACGCAGGCCGAACGCCACATTCTCGAATGCGCTCATGTGCCCGAACAAGGCTGCGTCTGCGAACACAAAACCGCAATCACGATTCTGCGGTGGTACCCAGCCGGCCGTCTGGCTGTCGAACCAGACCTCGTCGTCGCACACGATACTTCCGCGTGCGGCCCGTGCAAGTCCGGCGATGCCTCGCAGGACAGTGGTCTTGCCCGCACCGCTCAGACCGACGATGGCGACGGGGGCGCCCGCTGCCGCCTGCAACTGACACGAGACCGGGAAGCTTCCCGCGAGCACATCTATGTCGACGCTCAGGTTCATAGGCGCGCCGCAGTTCCACCCGCCATGTGACGAACGATGAGCAGCGCCGCGTACGAAAGCGCCATCAGCACCACGGCGACCGCGATCGCGCCCTGCAGGTCGGTCTGCGCCGCCATGTAGACTGCGACGGGCATCGTCTGCGTGACGCCCGGCAAGTTTCCGGCAAAGGTGATCGTCGCTCCGAACTCTCCAAGCGCTCGCGCCCACGCAAGCGTGAGTCCAGCCGCCAGCGCAGGAAGCGCCGGGGGCAAGATGACACGTGCGAATGTATATGCTGTTCCGGCTCGCAGCGTCGCAGCGGCTTCGATTTGCCGGACATCTGCGCGCGCAAACGCACTCGTCGCCACCGCGATGTAGAGCGGCGCGGCCACAAAGGTCTGCGCCATGACCACGGCAGCCGTCGTGAACGCAACATGAATGCCCGCCAAGTCGAGCTCGTGGCCAAGCAATCCAGCACGCCCGAAGAGCAATAGCAACGCAAAACCGCCCACGACGGGTGGTAAGACGACCGGCAGCGTCACGAGTGTTTCCAAGGTCGTGCGGCCGCGAAATGGTCGCGAGAGCACCGCGGCCAGTGGCGTGCCGAATAGCGCCGCAACAAGCGCCGCGAGCGTGCTGGTTTTGAGCGACAGCCACAGGGCTTGATCGACCAGCGGACTTGCGAGCGCCGCAACCAACGCGGCAGGCGCGACGCGCAACACAAGTGCCACGAGGGCCCCAGCGACGAAGAGCACAAAGATGGCCGCGAGAATCACCGATGCAGTGACGAGCGCTGTGTCGCGCGCGGCGGCCGAGGTGCTACGCATGTGGCCTCTAGGGCGCGGCGCCAAAGCCGAATCGGCGCAGCACGGTTTGGCCCGACGCCGACAGGACGAACTTCACAAACGCAGCCGCAAGTTCAGGCGATGAACTGCCGCTGACCGGCGCGATCGGATAGACGATCGACGGCTGCGACTCCGGCGGCAGGTTGATCACGCGTACGCCGCTCGAGGCTGCGTCGGCACGCGATGCGACATCCGAACGATAGACGATGCCACAGTCCGCCGCCCCCAGAACGATTTTAGCAAAAACCTCTTCGACGTTCTGTTCGTCTGAGACCACATTGCGTAACACCGCGGCGCTGAAGCCACTGCCGAATGCCGGCTCGTCGTCCATCTTTACGAGCAGCTCGCGCGCGTAGCGTCCACACGGCACAGCATCAGCGCAGAGCAACACCTTCGTGCCCGCATGCGCCAGATCAGCAGCCGCATGGACGGATGAACGGGGGGCAGTGATGATGGCCAAACTATTCGTCGCAAATGGCGCCATGGTGGTGACGAGTTTCTCACGCCTGGCGGCATCCATCCAGCGTTGGTCGGCACTCGCGAACACGTCGGCCGTTGCGCCCTGGGCGAGCTGCAGCTCGAGCACCTGGCTGCCATCGTAGTTGAACCGCACGCTCACGCCTGGGTGTGCGGCAGCGAACTGTTTACCGAGTTCGTCAAACGCACCGTGCAGCGAAGCGGCCGCGAAGACGGTGAGGACCGCCTGCCCAGCGGCCACAAGGACAGAGAACATAGCTGTCCGCTACGCCGTGGCTACACCGCCACCGCTGTGCGCCATGCACAAGGAGGTGCAAGAACGCCGGCCTGTTATTCGGTGCGCGTCAGCGGCGTTTGGCTTTGCGCTTGCGCCTTTGCGGGAACCGCGTCGCGCAGAATATCCTCGCAGCGCTCGAGGCCGCGATCAAAGCCGCTGTCATCCCGGTCCACCTTGTACAGCGTGCTGAGTCCGTGGATTTGGGCGGCCAACTCGCGCGCCACCGCGCGTGCATCAACTGACGCACCGCGCTCGAGCGCATACTCGCTGACGAGTGCTTCAAAGCGGTCTAAGAGAGCGCTCACGGCGCGGCGCAGCGGCTTGGCGAAGGGCTCGATGTCGCCGAGCTCGGCGGCGAGATTGCCGAGGGGATCTCCCCGGTTGTCGCGATGCCGGTTTTGACCGACGTACGCGACATAATCTTTGAGGCGGGTTTCGGGCGATTTGGTCGCCGCGAACATCTCATCACCGGACGGCCCGCTAAACCACTTCTCGATCTCGGTGATGATCGCGACACCGAGCTCATCTTTGCTGCGGAAGTAATGATAGAAGTTACCCTTGCCTACCCCAGCGATCTCAAGGACGTTCTCAACGCTCGTCCCTTTGAAGCCCTGACGGTAGACGACGTCAGCCGCAAGCTCGATGATGTGCTGCCTACGATTTGCCATTCCCGTGCCTACGCAAACAGCTTGCCCCCAAGAGATGCCGCCCGGCACATGTCCGAGCGGCTTCGAACCCGCAGAGGCTCCGGCCTCCCCTGCTGCGGCAGATTAGTCCGAAAATCTTAGCGCGCGTCGTAGCCAATCTCCGCTGTGCGCAGTTTGCGTTCCACTTCGTCCGTCTGTGGTGTCACCGGTTCGCATCGGTACACTCGCTTGGCGACATCTGGCGGCCCGATGCCTGCTGGCCGCGGCGCGTCCGGCTGGTCAGAGATGTTGTCAACCACTGACATACCCTTCACGACGCGGCCGAAAACGGTGAAGGCGCGGTCGAGATGCAGCTGTGGCGATTGCGTGATATAATACTGGCTGCCCGCGCTATTGATGAGCGGCGTGTTCGTCTTCGTGTCGTAGTCAAGACCGTAGGAGATGATCCCGGTGAGCTGCTCGAGCGGATTCAGCTCGGCCGGAATCGAGTAGCCCGGACCGCCGTCGCCTGTGTTCTTTGGATCGCCGCCCTGCACAACGAAATCGGAGATGACACGGAAATATGTCAATCCGTTGTAAAAGCCGCGGTCCACGAGCGAAAGAAAGTTGTCAACGCTGTAGGGGGCAGCGTCAGGAAACAACTCGAGCACGATCACGCCCTTGTTGGTGACGATCGCGACCTGGGGGTGATCGCCCGCCGGGGCGCTGCTCGCGACCGGGACGGGTTCCGCCTTGTCTGCGAGCGGAATCTCGGGCGGCTTGAGGTTCACCCGCGTCGGGTCACGCAGCGCCACGAGGGCGTAGTGGACCTCCCAGCGCACGCGCCAGGAAGGATCGTCTGCGAGCAAGCGTATCGGCAGTGCATACGAGCGGTCACCAAGGCGGCGCAGCCCGCTCACCCCATACAGCCGAACGAGCTCCTGATCGTCAGTCAGCATGCGGCGTAATATCGGCGCCGCGTTTTGATAAAATGCGCGGCTCAGCGCCCATGCTTCTCGCCAGCGTACTTCCTGATCGCGCTCGTATTGGATAGATGAGGTGAGCGCGTTGGCAGCTGCTTGGCGGTGGGCAAAATCAATCGCCGGCGCACCTGGGAGCGCGACTTCTCCAAGGCCGACTGCAGCTTGGGCGCGCACGCCGGCGTCGCGGTCACTGAGCAGCTGCGTGAGAATATCGACCACGGTCGCGCCACCGATCCGCCCAAGCGCACCAGTGGCGGCGGCCGCGATGACCGGCGCATCGCGACGCGTCGCATCTTCCAAGGGCTGCAGGGACGATGGCGACGCGAACAATCCGATCGAAAATGCTGCCACCGCGCGGACTTGGTCGGCGCGGCGGCGATCCTCGAGGATCGTGGTCAGCTCGCCAAGCGCATCCGGGTTGCCAAGACGCCCAAGCGCCAGAACCGCGCGTGTCTGCACTGCCGGATCGTGGTCAGCCAGATACGGATCCAGCGCTGAAACCTGCGTGGCGGGGTTGCGCTCGAGCGCGCCGATCGCGCCGAACGTGGTCGTCGTCGGCAGACTCGGCGTCGGCGGGGGAACGGGCCCGCGCGAAACTGTCGCGACCGGCGTCGGACGCGGACTAGAAGCAACAGCGAGCTGCGTGTAGGCGAGCGGCCGCTCGTGCGCTCCGCTCGCTTGCGCGAGTACGAGCAAGACGATGGCCGCCCCGGCAACCGAAGCGGCAATATTCTTCATGTAGGGTGGCTACGCCAGCAGGCCGGTGCCTGCCTGGTCAATCCGCTGTCCAGTAATCCTTGAGCGCTTTGCCGCGGCTGGGATGTCGTAGCTTTCGTAAAGCCTTCGCTTCGATCTGCCGGATGCGCTCACGCGTCACGCCGAATTCTTGACCGACCTCCTCCAGCGTCCGCTGATGGCCGTCTTCCAACCCGAAGCGCAAGACGAGCACTTTGCGCTCGCGTTCGGTGAGATTCTTCAAGACTTCGCCCATCTTGTTCTTGAGCATCGTCACCGACGCGGCTTCGGCGGGGGCGACGGCTTCGGGATCTTCGATGAAGTCGCCAAGGTGGCTGTCTTCTTCTTCGCCGATCGGCGTTTCGAGCGAGATCGGCTCCTGCGCGATCTTCATGACCTCTCGCACTTTGTCAGGCGACAGGCTCATCTCTTTGGCGATCTCTTCCACTGATGGATCGCGGCCGAGCTCTTGCAAGAGCTGCCGCGAGATCTTCACGAGACGATTGATCGTCTCGACCATATGCACGGGGATGCGGATCGTGCGTGCCTGATCGGCGAGCGCGCGCGTGATGGCCTGGCGGATCCACCAGGTCGCATACGTGGAGAACTTGTAGCCTTTCTTGTAGTCAAACTTCTCGACTGCACGGATCAAGCCAAGGTTGCCTTCTTGGATGAGGTCTAAGAAGAGCATACCGCGGCCGACGTACTTCTTCGCGATGCTGACGACCAGCCGCAAGTTTGCTTCGGTGAGATCGCGCTTCGCAGCGTCCCCTGCCTCAACGACGGCAAGGTTTTGCTGGCCGCCGTTGTTGCGGGCACGTTCGCGCTCTTCTTCGGCCAACTCGATCGCTTTGGCAAGCTCTTGCTCTTGGGCCATGCCCAAAAGCGGCACCCGGCCGATCTCCTTGAGATACATGCGCACCGGGTCGTCGAGCGCGACGCTCGGCACAAACGTCAGATCTTCAGGTGGTTCCTCGACGGCTTCTGCCTGATCGTCCTTGTCTTCCGCGCCGCCTTCTGGCATCTCCGTGATGTCGATGCCTTGGCCCATGATCTCTTCGACGAGTTCATTGCCCTTTTCAGGATCGTCTTCATCGAATGCCGCCGAGATCGCAGCGATCTCGTCATAGGTCAGCGAGCCGCGCTTTTTGCCCTTCTCGATGAGGGCGCGCACGGCCGCCTCGCGTGTCGTCGCCGCTGGCTGTCCGTTCTCCGCACCGGCGTCTGCCGGCGCCTGCGGTGCACTGCGCGTCTTGCGCGCTGCCACTTACTTCGCCCCCTTTCGTTCGATGGTCGCTCCTCGCAGCGTGGCCGCGAGCGAGTTGTATTCATCGCGCAGCGCATCTGGCACGGACGCACCTTGGTTTAGGAGCCTGTTCATTTCAGCATCGATGCTCCAAAGCCTGCGCTCAAGGCGTTGCCGTTCAAACCGATCGAGCAGACGCTCCAGCCGCTGCTCTTCATCCTCGGCATCGAGCGGCGGCGACGAAAGCGCCAGATGCGTGAGGTCTGCGATGTTTGGATCATCGGCGACAAGCGTGAGGGGGTTGATGCCGCGGCCGAGATCTGCGCGCTGGCGCACGAGTGCGGTGTAGGCGCGCGCCATATCCTCATCGGTAAAGTCCTCAGCCGATATGCGTGGCGCTACCGCATCGATAAATGCAGGCTTCACGAGTATGAGCGCGACGAGCTCGCGCTCAACGGACAACGCAGCGACCGGCCCCGGCCCACGACGGTGCGGCGACTCTGCTCCCGACGTGTTCTTTTGTGCGACCACGACAGAGGAAGACAGCGTTCGCATAGAGCGCAGCGCGGCTTCGCTCACGTCGAGTTTGCGCGCCATGGTCTTCACATACTGGTCGCGCTCGATCGGATCGCGGACCTGCCCGATGACGGCCATCGCCTCGCGCGCCACGTCTGCCTTACGCGAAAATGCACCGCTGATCCGCGCGCATGCCAACTCGATCTTAAAATCGACCCATCCTTGCGACTGTTCGAGCAGCGCGGCGAAGGCATCGCGGCCATCCTCGAGCACGATGCTGTCCGGGTCGCGACCCTTGGGTAGGCGCACGACGCGCACGACCAGTCCCTCGTCGACCAGCATGTCGATGCTGCGGGCGGTCGCGGCCTGGCCGGCTGCGTCACCATCGAAGCACAGATACAGATTGCTTGCGACACGGCGCAGTTCGCGCGCCTGCTCCACCGTGAACGCGGTCCCTAAACTCGCCACGGCATTGGCGAACCCGGCCTGATGCAGCGCAAGGCAATCGAGATATCCCTCGACCACGATAAGCGCCTCGTGTGCGGCGGCAGCGCGCCGCGCCACATGCAAGCCATACATATGATGGCCTTTTGTGTAGACCGCGGTGTTGCGCGTGTTGAGATACTTGGGCTGCTCGTCACCGAGTGTGCGACCGCCAAAGGCGATGACCTCTGCCGTCAGGTTGAAGACCGGAAACATGAGCCGGCGCCGAAAGAAATCGATGTAACCGCGCTCGTTCTGCCGTGTCGAGATCAAGCCCGCGCGCAGCGCCAGCTGCAGGTCGATGTGGGCGCGCCCGAGTGCCGTGACCAGACCATCCCACGAATCCGGCGCGAATCCGACGCCAAAGGTCTGGCAGGTCTCGTCGTTCAGACCGCGCCGCGCCACGTAGGCGCGCGCTTCCTTAGTGTGCTGCAGCGATTCCATGAAGTAACCCTTGGCGACAGCGTTCGCTTCGTAGATCGCCTCACGCTCGCTGCGACGGCGGCGCGTGCCTTCGCTCTCGCGCATTTCGACGCCGGCGCGCGCGGCGAGCAGGCGCACGGCATCGTTGAAGTCCATATTCTCGTAGCGTCGCACGAAGGTGATGAGATCGCCGCCGGCATCGCAGCCGTAGCAATGCCACACGCCCTTCTCCGCATTGAGAGAAAACGACGGCGTCTTCTCCGCATGGAAGGGGCACAGGCCGACATATTCGCGGCCGCGCTTGCGCAGCGTGACGTATTGGCTCACGTAGGCCAGCAAATCCACCCGCGCCTGGATCTCTCTGACGACGCGGTTATCAAAAGGCATGAGCGACGGTTCTGCTTTTCCTGGAAGAGGCCCTTACCCGAGGCTCAGACATCCCACTCGCGTGGGATTTCGGCGACCACCGAGTCGAGGAACAGTTCCTTGAACTTCGCGATGGCGAAGCGGTCGGTGAACCCGGCGATGTAGTCGCAGACGCGTCGGGCGAGCGAGTCGCCGGGCTGCGCGCCGCGGGCGAACTCTTCGGGCAGTTCCGCGGGATGTTCCATATAATACTCGAACAAGCGGCGCACGACGTTTTGCGCTTTAGGTTCTTCCGTCTTGGCGTCTTCGTTTAAATACACGTGCTCGAACATGAAGGTCTTGATGGTCTCAACGGCGTCGAGCACCGGCTGCGAGAGCTTGATCTCGTTGCGGCCACGACATTGCTCGATGACGTCTTGGACCACGGTTTCGATGCGTACCGAGCCGCGCGAACCCAGCACGTCGATCGCCTGGCGCGGCAGATCGTCTTCGCGGATGACGCCGGCGCGTAGCGCGTCGTCGATGTCGTGGTTGATGTAGGCAAGCCGGTCACAGTAGCGGACGATTTGGCCTTCGAGCGTCGCGGGAATGTCCGCGTGGCCTGCCAGCGCGCCGCCGTGCTTGCTGTGTTTGGCGATGCCGTCAAGCACTTCTTCAGTGAGATTGAGACCGATCTTGTCACCGCGGCGTTCGAGATACATGACCACGCGCAAACTCTGCTCGGAATGGATGAAGCGCGTGCCCGGTTCATAGCGGCCGAGCACTTCGGTGAGCGCGGCCTCACCCGCATGACCGAATGGTGAATGGCCAAGATCGTGGCCAAGGGCGATCGCTTCGGCAAGATCTTCGTTGAGATTGCAACCGCGCGCGATCGAACGCGAGAGCTGCATGACCTCGATGCTGTGCGTCAGCCGCGTCCGGTAATGATCGCCCAGCGGCGACAAGAAGACTTGCGTCTTGTGCATGAGCCGTCGGAAGGCTTTGCTGTGCACGATGCGATCGCGGTCGCGCTGAAAACACGTGCGAATGGGATCTTGCGGTTCGGGCGTCCGCCGTCCACGCGAGTTCCGCGCCAAAGCGGCATGCGGCGATAATGTCGCTGCTTCGCGAGCTTCGAGCTCTTCCCGGATTGAAGTCACTGTGGCCATGGATGGTCTATCACGCAGGGCCGATGGTGCGGACTAAAGTCCGCATTCCACACTAACGTCCGCACCCTACATTGACGTTCTGCATCAATCTTGGTCGGGTTTGCTGCCAGTGCCAGCCTTCTCTTTTTCCTTATCTTTGAGCACCGACTGGGCCGCGGCCAACCGCGCGATGGGCACGCGGAACGGCGAGCAGGAGACGTAGTCGAGCTTGATATCGTGGCAGTACTGCACCGATGACGGATCGCCGCCATGCTCGCCGCAGATGCCGACCTTGATGTCGGGACGCGCGCTGCGCCCGCGATCGAGCGCCATGCGCATCATCTCGCCCACGCCGTCTTGATCGATGACTTGGAAGGGGTCTTCGCGCAGGATCTTGCGGTCGAGATACACGGGGATGAACGAGCCCTCGGCGTCGTCACGCGAGTAGCCGAACACGGTCTGCGTCAGGTCGTTGGTGCCGAACGAGAAGAACTCGGCGTACTCAGCGATACGATGCGCGACGATACAGGCGCGCGGCAGTTCGATCATCGTGCCGACCTGATAGGGCACCTTGACGCCGCTCGCCTTGATGATGCGCTCGGCTTCTGTGGTCACGAGGTCCTTCAGCGCCTTCATCTCGGTGACTGTACCTACACCGGGGATCATGATGAGCGGACGCACGTCGAGCTTTTCTTTTTTCACTTCGACGGCCGCTTCCATGATCGCGCGCACCTGCATCTGGTAGATCTCCGGGTACACGATGCCGAGGCGGCAGACGCGCAAGCCGAGCATCGGATTGCTTTCGTGCAGCACGCGCACGCGCCGTAGCAGTCGCTCCTTTTGCGAGAGCGTCGCCGCATCGCCCTTGGTGGCTCGCAGCTCGGTGACTTCCACCAGCAGATCTTCGAGGCTCGGCAAGAATTCATGCAGCGGCGGGTCGAGGAGCCGGATCGTGACCGGCAGCCCCTTCATGGCGCGGAAGATACCCTGAAAATCTTCGCGCTGCATGGGCAAGAGCTGCTCGAGGCACTTGCGCCGCGAATCCGGCGTCTCGGCCATGATCATCTCCTGCACGACTGGCAGGCGTTCGACTTGCATGAACATGTGCTCGGTGCGGCACAGGCCGATGCCCTCCGCGCCGAAATCCCGTGCCTTGGTCGCGTCTTCCGGCGTGTCGGCATTGGCATACACGCCGAGCGCCTTGTAATCATCGGCCCATTTGAGCACTTGGCCGAATTGCGACGAAAGCTTCGCCGCTTGCATGTCAAGCTCGCCGCGATAGACGTTGCCTGTGGAACCGTCGATCGTGATCGGGTCGCCTTCATGCACGGTTTCGTTCTTCACGGTGAACTGGCGCGTGCGCAAATCGATCAACAACGCTTCGCACCCGACTACGGCCGGCTTGCCCATGCCGCGCGCCACCACGGCCGCGTGCGAAGTCGCGCCGCCTTGTGAGGTGAGAATACCCTCAGCGGCAACCATGCCGTGCACGTCATCGGGAGTCGTCATGGGGCGCACCAAGATGACTTTCTTGCCTTGGCGCTTCATCTCGACGGCGACGTCGGGATCGAAAACCACGATGCCGGCGGCCGCTCCAGGCGCCGCATTCAGACCGTGTGCTATCGGCGCTCCTTTGGCCCGATCATCGATCTGCGCGTGCAGCAACGATTGCAATGAGCCGGGGTCGATGCGCATGAGCGCCTCTTCCCGGCTGATGAGATGCTCTTTGACCATGTCGGCAGCGATCTGTACCGCGGCTGCCGCCGACCGTTTGCCGGAACGGCACTGCAGTACGTACAGCTTGCTGCGCTCGACGGTGAACTCGATGTCTTGCATATCGCGGTAGTGCTTCTCAAGCTTGGCCGCGATGTCAAGGAACTGCTTGTAGATCTTGGGCTGCTGCTTTTCGAGCACGGAGATCTTCACCGGTGTGCGCGCGCCTGAGACCACGTCCTCGCCCTGCGCGTTTTGCAAGAATTCTCCGTACAGCGATTTGTCACCGGTCGACGGATTGCGCGTGAAGGCGACACCGGTCCCCGAATCCTCGCCCATGTTGCCGAAGACCATGGTGCAGACGTTGACCGCCGTGCCCCACCAGTCGGGGATGCGTTCGTAGCGCCGGTATTCAATCGCGCGCTTGCTGTTCCATGAGTTGAAGACGGCTTCGACTGCCATGCGCAGCTGGATGAAGACGTCCTCAGGAAAGTCTTTCTTCGTATGATGCCGCACGAGGGCTTTGAATTCGCTCGTCATGTTGCGGAAGGCGAGCGCGGTGAGATCGGATTCGGACGGCACGCGTGCCTTGGCGACGTAGCGTTTGACCACCTCATCGAACGGATCGCGGCGCATGCCGAGGACGACGGTCGCGAACATCTGCACAAAACGCCGGTAAGCATCCCAAGCGAACTTGTCGTTCTTGGTGAGCACGATGAGGGCGTTGCAGGTGCGGTTGTTGAGACCCAGATTGAGCACGGTGTCCATCATGCCGGGCATGCTGACGCGTGCGCCGGATCGCACGGAGACGAGCAGCGGATCGACCTCGCCGCCAAACTCCTTGTTGGTCTTGCGCTCAAGCTCGGCGATGCGCTTATGGATCTCTTCATCTAAACCAGGCGGCAACTGGCGGCCGAGTTCAATGTATCGCCGGCAAACTTCCGTAGTGATCGTGAAACCGGGAGGAACGGGCAACCCGATGCGCGTCATCTCGGAAAGCCCGGCGCCTTTGCCGCCGAGCAGCTCGCGCATGCTGGCGCCGCCCTCCTCGAACGTGTAGGTCATCTTCCCGAGCGTGGATTTGGTCGGCGGCTCGATCTTGCGTTGCACGATCTTGCGTGCCGGGGGCAGCGGCGGCATCGGCTTGCGTTCGATCTCGGGCAGCACCGGAATGACGGCCATTTTGACGCCCGCAACCATCCCTGCGTCAGGGTCGACTATCGGGATGGGCTTGCCGATGTCCGGCGCCATGACGTAGAGGCGCTCTTTCGGGGCAGGTTCCTTGATCGCGACCTTGGCTGCCGGTTTCGAGTTGCCCGAAGTGACGGGCGCCTTCTTCTTATCAGGCGATGGCTTGGCCGGGCGGAGCGTCTTCTTGCTCTGGGCCTTGACGGGTTTCGCTTTCTTTGAAGAGGCTTTCTTCGGGTGCGGCTTGGCCTTCATTCGTCCCCCACTATGGGCCGCGATCAATACACGCGACCGCATGATGACACTTTGCGTCCTGTTGGTATTTTGATGCGGGACAGAATCGGACCTTGTGCGATGCGTCTGTTGTCGCTAGCGGTCGAGCTGCAGATACATGACGTAGGCGTCGACGTACCCGCGTTGCGGGTGACAAAATGCATGCGGCAAACGGCCGACGATCTCAAAACCAAAGCGCTGCCAGAGCTGTACGGCTCGCTCGTTCGTGCTGACCACGAAATTGAATTGCATCGCGCGAAATCCGCGGGAACGCGCCTGCTCGAGCGAGTGCGCGCACATCGCGCGACCGACTCCCCGGTGCTCGGCATCGCTTGCGGTGATGTAGCCACAGTTGGCGACGTGGGCACCCCCGCCGTGTTGGTTCGCGCGCAGGAAGTACGTGCCGAGAGCGTGGCCGCCGTCGAGCGCCACGAACACCTCGTGCTCGGGTGCAAACCAAAAACGCAGCGCCACATCGCGTTGCAAATCGCGCGGCAGCGTGTACGTCTGACCGGCCCGGATGACGGGCTCGAGCATCCTCCAAATGGCGTCTTCGTCGGCCGTGCCGGCTGTTCGTATCAAAAACGCGATCTACAGCTGTCCTCTCAAATGCTCTTCCAGTTTGTCGATCGACACACGGACTTGAGCCTTGCTGTCGCGATCGCGCACCGTGACATCGTTGTTTTGCAAGCTGTCATAGTCGACGGTCACGCAGTAGGGCGTGCCGATCTCATCCTGGCGATAGTAGCGTTTGCCGACGTTGCCCGAGTCATCGAACACGGTACGCATCACCGGGCGCAGGGAGCGCTCGATCTTGGCAGCCAGCTCGACGATGTCGGGCTTATTGCGCACGAGCGGGAACACTGCCACCTTATACGGCGCAAGCCTCGGGTGCAGCCGAAGCACGGTGCGGTCTGCTT
>JAFANK010000258.1 GCA_019232725.1 Vulcanimicrobiota bacterium
GGAAACACGGGAGCACCTCGAGCCCGACTACCGGCGCTTCGAGCAGCTGTTGGCCCAAGGCAACACGCTCTATCTCACTCCCGAAGGCCACTACACCCCCGATGGCCGGCTGGGCCGGCTGCAAACCGCTTTGATGCGCTTCATCCCATTTGCCCAGCAGCTCTTCATCCTGTCGATCAGCTACGACGTATTCGTCGGCCGCCGCCTGTCTGGGCTTTTCCGCATCCTGCGGCCGCTCGATCCGGATGATCTTCCAAGCTCGATATGCGCACCGCGTGCGGTGACGGTCAGCCAGCTGCTCGCAGCCTGGCTCTTCGAGCGCAAGGAGATGCCGTTTGTGCGCGCAGACGCTGAAGCCGCGGTGCGTAGCCGGCTCGCATCCTTGCCTGCGAACGCATTCGTCGACCCCGAGCTGCAGCGCGATCCAGCGCGGCTCACACGCGCAGCACTCGACGGCCTCTGCAGATTGGGCGCGCTTGAGACGCGATCGGAATCGATGACGCTTGCGCGCGCATGTCGCCATCCACAATTTCCTCTCGTCGACGACATGGTCGCGTTCCAGGCGCGCTTCTTCGACGAAACCATCGCCGCGCTGAAGCGTCTGGCAGGTAGAAGGTCCTAGAGGAGCGCAAGACGGTTCCCGCTGGGAGGACACCCTATATCATGACTCATGCGTCATGTCGCGTCTGTATTTCTTTCATCTTGGTCGTGGCCGCGTTGCTCGCGCTGCCGCCGAGCGCAACGCGAGCGGGCACGACCGGAACGCTCGGCGGTTTTGTCTTCGCCAAGAGTGGCGCGACCATCAAAGGCGCGCGCGTCTCGGCGACATCGCCGTCGCAGACCACAGTCACGACAACTGACGCGACCGGACATTTCGTGTTCGCATCGCTGATTCCAGACGATTACACGGTGACCGCATCCAGTGATGGCTATCAGGCATCTTCGCAGCCTGGCGTCCTTGTCTCGGCAGATGCCACCCAGCAAATCGAATTCGCGCTCGAACCCGCCGTGAAGACGTTGGCCCGAGTGACCGTCTCGGAAACCACCGCCGGCTTGCTCAAGCCTGGCACCACGCAAAGCATGTACACCATCACGCCGTCGCTGCAGCGCACGCTTGCCGTCTTGGGCGGCGGCACGAGTCTCAATCAAGCCTATTCGGCCATTTCCGCGGTGCCTGGCGCCTTCGTGCCACCAGGCCAAACCGGATGGAACCAGCCGATCTTCTTGCGGGGTGGGGACTTCAACGAAGTCGGATACGAACTTGACGGTATTCCGCTCAATCGCGCCTTCGACAATTTGCCGACCACGAGTCTGTCGACGAACGGCCAGCAGCAGCTGCAAGTGTACACAGGTGGTGCGCCGGCCAACGCTGAGTCGCACGGGTTGGCCGGATACGTCAACCAAGTGATGAAGACCGGCACGGTGCCCGGTTTTGCGAATGTGTCGCTCGGGTTTGGGGCGCCCGCCATGTACAATAAGCTCAGCATCGAAGGTGGCGGCGCGACAACCGACCGGCGCTTCACGTACTACTTCGGCGTGAGCGGCTACAACCAGAACTTCCGTTATATCGATCAGTTCAACGGCGCGCAATTCTCGCAGACGTTCGGGCAACCGTTCGACCTTGCCAATGCTGCGCTTGGTCCGTTGAGCCCCGTCGGCGCCGTCGGCTGTCCGGCACTCGCCGGTGCTGGTTCGAACTATGCTGGCTGCTACGCAAATCACGCCTATTTCAATTCTTTGCCGGTGGGTCCGGGTGGCTATATCCAAGGACCGTATCCGCTTGGCGGTCAGCAGCCATCGATGTTCAACTCCACCGTCGCGGATCGTCAGACAGCACTTAATTTCCATTACTCGATCCCGCACGAACGCATCGACATCAATGACGACATTCAAGTGCTGTACGATGTCTCGCAGCTGTACACCAATTGGTACTCTTCCTACAATGATTGGGGCGGCGCCGGCACCTGGAGTGTCAAGGAATCCGCGACCCCCGGCTTGCACCCGCCTGGCTCAGTGCCGGTCTTCCAGTCGGGCTTCCAGTACTTGGGTGCGCTCGGCGCGCCGGTGACCGGTACGCCGGGTGGACCGATCAACGACATGATCCCCTATCTGTTCCCGAGCGAAGATAGCTACGGCGTCAACGG
>JAFANK010000327.1 GCA_019232725.1 Vulcanimicrobiota bacterium
TTCATCGCCTCGACCTGCGTGGCGATCGACTCAAGCGAGCGTTTCTCGTATTGCTGTGGGTCCTGTTCGCGCAGCTCGTCGGCTCCTTCTAGCGATATGCCGGCAGGCACGTAGCCGTTGAGCGTGTCGTGCGCGGATGTCTGATCGGTGACGACGTCGATCGGCGCATTGCGACGCAAGAGTTCGGGGAATATCTCGGCGGCATTGCCCAACAGGCCGATCGACAAAGCGTGCCCCTGCGAGGCCGCCGCCTGCGCGAGGTCGAGCGCTTCATCGCTGCTTTCCGCGAACACGTCGCAATACCGGCCCTCGATGCGCCGCTGAATGCGATCCGCATCGATCTCGACGCAGATGGCGACGCCGCCGTTCATCGTCACCGCCAGCGGCTGCGCACCACCCATACCGCCCAAGCCTGCCGTGAGCGTGATGCGGCCGCGCAGACTGCCGCCGAAATGCTTGTTGGCAAGCGCTGCGAAGGTCTCGAACGTGCCTTGTAAGATGCCTTGCGTGCCGATGTAGATCCACGAGCCCGCGGTCATCTGGCCGTACATCGTCAAGCCTTGCGCTTCGAGTTCGCGGAACGTCTGCCAGTTGGCCCAGGCAGGCACGAGCAGCGAGTTCGCGATCAGCACCCGCGGCGCGGCTTCGTGCGATCCGAAGACCGCGACTGGTTTGCCGGATTGCACGAGCAGTGTCTGGTCGTTGCGCAGACGCTTGAGCGTGCGCACGATGGCGTCGAAGGCTTCCCACGAGCGAGCCGCGCGGCCGCTGCCGCCGTAGACGACGAGATCCTGTGGCCGTTCGGCCACGTCGGGATCGAGATTGTTCATGAGCATGCGCATGGCGGCTTCTTGGCCCCAGCCGAGGCACGTCCGCGTGGGCCCGCGCGGCGCGCGCACGACGCGCGGCACCGATGTCGTGCTCATCCTCTACAGCGCTCCGATATGGTCTTCAACCGCGCGCACGAGCGCGCCGTCGCGCACCAGGGCGGTGCAGGCCTCAATGTCAGCATGGATCGGCCGATCGCCGTCGAGGTGTGCGATGCGCTCGCGCACGAGCGCGTGCGCGATCGAGGTGCCGCGCCCGGGTCGCAGCGGCGCACGAAAATCAAGCGCTTGCGCCGCGAGCGCAAGCTCGATACCGACGACGGTCTCGTAGTTGCGCACAACGGATGCGAGCTTGCGCGCGGCGATCGTGCCCATGCTGTTGTGATCCTCTTGCCCGGCAGATGTGGGAATGGAATCGACCGACGCGGGCGCGCACAGCGTCTTGTTTTCGGTCACGAGTGCTGCTGCTGTGTACTGGGCCAGCATATAGCCGCTGCACAGACCGAATCGCTCGGTGAGAAACGGCGGCAATCCTTCAGCGCCCTCGAGCAGCTTGTAGCTGCGCCGCTCGCTGATCGAGGCCGCATCGGTCAGCGCGATCGCCAAGTAGTCGAGCACGAGGCCGACGGGGCCACCGTGGAAGTTGCCGTTGCTCACAAGCGTGCCGTCGTCAGGAAATATGATCGGGTTGTCCGTGACCGCGTTGATCTCGATGTCGAGCGTCGACTCCGCGAAGCGCAGCGTGTCGCGCGCGGCGCCGTGCACGACGGGCATGCAGCGCAGCGAATAGGGGTCCTGCACACGGTCGCAATCGCGATGCGATGCGAGCACGTCGCTCCGGTCGAGCAACCGCCGGAGATTAGCTGCGCAGTGTGCCTGGCCCGGATGCGGCCGCAGCGCATTGATGCGCTCTTCGAACGGTGCATCCGTGCCGAGGTACGCCTCGAGGCTCATGGCGCCGGCGATGTCGGCCGCCTTGAGCGCGCCGGACGCGCGCACGGCCGCAAGCGCACCGATCGCGGTCATGATCTGCGTGCCGTTGATGAGCGACAGCCCTTCTTTAAAGGAAAGCGTGTAGCGTGAGAGCCCGGCACGCGCAAGTGCCGCCCCACCGGGCATGCGCTCACCCTCCACCCAGGCCTCGCCTTCGCCGATCGCCACGAGCGCCATGTGCGCGAGCGGTGCGAGGTCGCCCGAGCAGCCGACCGACCCCTGGCACGGGATGACGGGCGTGACGCCACGGTTGAGCATCTCGAGCAGTAGCTCGATGAGCTCCATCCGCACGCCCGAATGTCCGCGTACAAGCGAATGGGCGCGCAACAGCACGCTCGCGCGCGCGGCCTCCAGCGACAGCGGCTCGCCCACGCCGCTCGCATGGCTGATGATGAGGTTGCGCTGCAGCTCCTTGGCCTCGGCAGGTTCGATGCGCACGTGTTTGAGTCTGCCGAAACCGGTCGTCACACCATAGATGCGACCGTTGCGGGCGACCGCATCTTCGACGATGTCGCGTGCAGATCGAATCTGCCCGCGTGCACGATCGTCAACCGTGACGCGCACACCGCCGGCCGCGATGCGATGGACGAGTGATATGGTGAGATTCGTGCCGTCGATGGCAAAGTCCGACGTGGTCTGCATTGCGCGCTTCGTTCGCGCCGCGTACGCGCGGCTCCGCCCGTGTGAGCGAAGCCGTCACCGATGATAGTTTGCCAAGGTCACAGCCGTGCAAGCACGAAGCTGGCATGCATCACCCGTCGCAGCATGAAAGAGCGTTGAATCCTCGTGCCCATACAGGTCGCGATCGACGGTCCGGTCGCATCCGGAAAAAGCACAGTGGCGCGCAGGCTTGCGGACCGCCTGGGATTCGTGTTCTTGGACACGGGCGCATTGTATCGAGCGGTGGCCTATCTCGCGCTCGAGCGCGGTGTGGCACCGACCGACGCTCATGGCGTCGAATCGCTCCTCGCAGCGCATGCACCGGAAGTGGTCACGGACGTCGCCGATCCGCTCACGTATCGCATCCGCATCGACGGCAAGCTGCTCGGGCAGCAGCTCTTCGCGCTGCCGGTGTCGCAAGCCGTGTCGCCGATCGCTGCGATGCCTGGCGTCCGCCGCCGGCTCGTCCAAGCGCAACGTGGATTTGCGGCTGGACGCGACGTGGTGATGGCGGGCCGCGACATCGGCACGGTCGTATTGCCAGACGCCGGCTTCAAGTTTTACCTCACGGCGAGCATCGATGCGCGCACAGAGCGCCGTCTGCGCGAGCTCATCGCGCTCGGCGTCAGCATCGATCGTGACGAGCTGCGAGCAGAGATCCTCGCACGGGACGAGCGCGACACGACGCGTGCCGTGTCGCCGCTGGCCAAAGCACCCGACGCGGTCGAGATCGACACATCCTCGATGACGGTCGATGAGGTCGTCGATCGCATCGTGCGCCAAGTGCGCATGTCGTCGGCGCGATGAGCGACGCCGCATACATCGCCGCGCGAGGCGTCCTCAAACCGCTTTTGAGCCTGCTCTTCGCCGTGCGTTCGAGCGGTGCGGAATTTGTGCCGAAGGATGGACCGCTGATCGTGGCGAGCAACCATGTGTCGTATCTCGACCCGCCTATTTTGGGTTGCTGGTTTCCCCGCGTCATCCATTATATGGCGAAGGAAGAGCTCTTCCGCGTGCCGGTGCTTGGAGCGCTCATCCGCTCGGTCAACACGTTTCCAGTCAACCGCGAGCAAGGCGATCGCGCGGCGATCCGTCATGCGCTGCGCGTCCTCAAGGACGGCGGCGTCGTCGGGATTTTTCCCGAAGGCCGGCGCAATCTGGACGGAGAGGCCCAGGCGCGCAGCGGCGCCGTGCTGCTCGCTGCGACCGCACGTTGTCCGATCGTGCCCGTCGCGCTCGTGCGCACGCATCTTGCTGCGCGACAGCTGCGAGCTGCAAAGGTCGAAGTGCGCATCGGCGCGCCGCTACAGTTCCAGGGAACGGAACGGAAAGCCACGAAAACTGAGCTCGCGACATGGACCGATGCGGTGACCAGGCGCATCGGAGAGCTGATGGAGAGCAATGCAGATCCAAAAAGCGAGGACCCAGGGGTTCTGCTTCGGCGTTGAGCTGACGTACAAGAAGGCGCTATCGGAGACGAGCGAGCGCGACGACGTGTACACGATGGGCAATATCGTGCATAACCCGATCATCGTCCAAGAGCTTGACGAAAAAGGGCTGCACAACGTCGATGCGCTTGACGACATCCCATCGGGAACGCTCTTCGTGCGCGCCCACGGCTTGCCGCCGCAAACGCTCGAAGCGGCCAAAGCAAAGGGGCTGCGCGTCGTCGACGCCACCTGTCCGATGGTCACCCGGACGCAGCGCTTGGCCGAGAAACTCACGGCCGAAGGCCGCACCGTGGTCATCCTCGGCGACCCCAATCACCCGGAGGTCAAGGGCATCGCGGGCCACGCGCCGGGCGCCATCATCATGAACGAGTGGCCTGCGGACGAGACCGAGATCCGTCGCGCTCGCCGCATCGCCATCGTATCGCAGAGCACGCTCAACGGCGACAAGTTCCGCGAGCTGGTCGGCAAGATCGCCGGCATCAACTACGAGCTCCGCGTCTTCAACACGATCTGCTCCGATACGCAGGGCCGCCAAAAATCGGCGCAAGAGCTTGCGGGCGAAGTGGACACGATGATCGTGATCGGCGGCGCCAAGTCGGCGAACACACGTCATCTGGCAGAGATATCTGAAGCGCGCGGCGCCAAAGCCTATCTCGTCGAAAACGCGAGCGATCTCAAGCGTGACTGGTTCAGCGGCGAAGAGCGGGTCGGGATCGCGACCGGTGCGTCGACGCCTGGCTTTTTGGCCGACGAAGTCATGGACACGCTTATGGAGTGGTTTCCGCAAGCGGAACCCGTTCAGGCCTAGCGGGCGTGCCGCTGACCGGCGCTGCCGATACTTACCTTAGTGAAGCGTTGGCCGACGCTCAAGGCGATGAGCCGTTGAGCGATTTCGTCGTGCAGAACCGGATGTGACCTTGGGCAGAGCTGTCAAGCCAAAGCCTGAAACCAAGCCGAAGACCCCTACACCATCCCCAGTCAGCCCTCAGGCGGGCGAGACCGGCGGCCCGTTGCAGCCGCGCGAGATGTTGGCGGCTGCCGTCATCCTCGCGGTCGGCTTGTGCATCCGGCTGCTCTTCATGCCGGCCGAAGGCCACTCGACCGACGTCGGCACGTTCGAGTCGTGGATGCTCAGTCTCATCAAATACGGCTATCACGATTTCTACGCGAAGGCCGGGTTTGTCGATTACCCGCCGGGCTACATGATCATCCTCGGCGCGTTCGGTTGGATCTACAACACATTCCAACACGTCAATCTGCCGTTCGATCTGCTCAAGTTCTCGATCAAAGCGCCGGCAGTGTGCGCCGACATCGGGCTTGCATATCTGTCGTTTCTCATCGTGCGCCGCACGTGGTCGGCCAACGCCGGACTGTGGGCCATGGCGCTCGTGGTCTTCAACCCAGCCGTATGGTTCGTCTCGGCGTATTGGGGACAGGCAGACTCGGTCACAGCCGTGTTCTTGGTGTGGGCGGTCTACTGCATGATCACGCGACGGTTCGAGCTCGCGTGGTTGCTCTTCGCCTTCGCAGTGCTGATCAAACCGCAACCCATCGTCGCGGCACCGGCGCTTTTGATCTGGCAACTGCGCAGCGGCGCCGCGCCCTGGCGCCTGGCGCTCATTCCGGTGATCGGTTTTGGCGTCGCGTACTTGGGATCGGCGCCGTTCGCGCCGGATCTGCACCCGGTCAGCACGATCGCCTGGCTGTACGACCGCTACCATACCGGCACCGCGCTCTATCCGTATAACTCGTGCAACGCTTTCAATCTCTACTCCACGCGGCTCGACTTCTGGCAGCCGGACAACAAGTTGATCCCCGGTCTGCCAAATTTCCAGGGCTGGCCGCAGTGGGCGTGGGGTATCACCATTGTGGCAGCATTCGTGTTTGCGGTCGTCTTGCGCGAATGGCGAACGCTTGGGGCCGACTACACGCGTCAAGAACGTGAGAGCTCGTTCTATATGGCCGTGTTCTTGTCGTTGCTCGGACTGTTCATGTTCGCCACGCGCATGCACGAGCGCTACCTGTTTTCCGCGCTCGCGTTCGGCCCGCTCATCTTCAATATCAGCGCGCTCAATCGCGTCGTCTATTTCATCTTGTCAGCGACCTTCCTCATCAACCTCAAGTACGCGCTTGACTACCTGTACGCGCCGAGCGCCGACCTCAATCCGTTGCTCGTGCACCCGATCTCGATCCTCAACGTGGCCTGCCTGTTCTTCGTGGCCGGCGCGTATCTCGTGCCCGAGCTCGGTGAGGCGCTCAACAGCGGGCTCGATAAGATGCGCGAGAACATGGCGACGGCCAACAAGCATCGTCGGCAAGCACCACTCGCCTGGGAGGGATTGTGCGGCCTGACGCGCGTTGATGTCGTGTGGATCGCCGGGCTCACGGCGGCGACGGCAGCATTGCTCTACACGAACATCAACCGGCCGGCCGAGCGCATCTTCGATGAGATCTATTACGCGCGGTCTGCACAAGAGTACATCCATCACCTCCCGCAGTTCGAATGGACGCACCCGCCGCTCTCCAAGCTCATCCTCACGATCGGGGAGATGCTCTATAAAGTCGACCCAGTTGGCGCACGCCTCATGAGCGCGCTCTTCGGCACGCTCACCGTGCCGTTGCTCTACGCCTTTGCCAAGCGGCTCTTCTCTTCGACCGCGGCGTCCGTGACCGCGGTGTTGCTGCTCGTGTCGAGCGGCTACTTCTACGTGCAATCGCGGATCGCGACACCGGAGATCTTCGTCGCCTTCTTCGCGCTGGCGACGATCTATTGCATGTACCGCTTCTGGATCGCCTCGCAGATCGTGCGCACGCCGAGCGGCGTGATCTATCCTGACGGCTCGCGCGTGCACGATGGTGAGGTCGTCTTCGATCACGGCGAACGTCTCGCGCTCAAATCCGCCAAGATCCAGTCTGAAGGCTCCACAACGGTGTGGTCCTCATCGGGAGCGCGTATCGAGGATGACGTCAGCGCTATTGGTTGGCGCGAAGACGGCTCCATCGAGGGCACGGTTTCAAGCTCGCCCGTGCGCGACACGCAGGCATGGGTGTTTTGGCTCGTGATGACTGCCGTTGCGGTGGGCTGCGTCATCTCAAGCAAGTGGAACGGGCTCTTCGATCTCCTCGGGATCTGGGGAGTCGCGGTCGCGGTCGGCTTGCAGCGCCGGCTGCCGTGGGTGCCTGAGCGAACGCTGGAGAAAGGCGCGACGCCCATTCGCTTTGTGTGGGGCAACGCGTATGGTTTTCGCCTGCCGCTCTTCGTGCTCGCGACGGTCGGCATCACGAGCGTGATCTACCTTCTGACCTACATACCGTTCTGGCACGATGGCACGAATTCTGGCGTCGGCCACGCGAGCCTCAAAGACCTGCTCACGCTGCAAAGCGTGATGTATCATTATCATCACGACCTCAAAGCGACCCATCCGTATAGCTCGGCGTGGTGGACGTGGCCGTTCGAGCTGCGCCCCGTCTCCTACTACTACCATGTGTTTTCAGGCGTGACACCGCCGAACGAGGTCGTGGCCGAAGTGCTGGCCGTGCCCAATCCGATCATGTGGCTCGTGCAGTTGCTGACGGTGCCGGGCGCTGCACTTTTGGCCTGGCGCGCGCGGCACAAGGGCATGCTGCTCTGCGTCGCCGCGTATTTCTTCCAGTGGCTGCCCTGGATCGCGTCCACGCGCATCGACTTCCAATACAACTTCTATCCGAACACGGCGATCATCTGTCTGTGCTCGGCGTATGTCTTGCTGCGCTTGTGGCAGAGCGCGCAGCGCGAGGGCTCCAGGCCCATGAAGGTGGTCATCGCGGGCTACGTCGCCGCATGCCTGGCGTTCTTCGTGTTCTTCATGCCGGTCCTCAATGCGGAGCGCCTCCCATGGAAGCAGTGGGACGCGCGCATCTGGTATAAGGATGGGGTGCCGCATCCCTATGGGTGGATCTGATGCATGCCTGACGACCGCGTGGCCTCGCTGTCCGTATTCTTCCCCGCCTTTAACGAGCAAGATATCATCGCGAAGACGGTGGAGAACGCGTCGCGCGCCGTCGCCCAGCTTGCCGACGACTATGAGATCATCGTGGTCAATGACGGCAGCGGCGATCGGACTGCCGCAGTCGTCGAGGACATCGCCCGCCGCGACGCACGCGTGCGGCTCGTCAGCCACCCGGTGAACCTCGGCTACGGCGCGGCGCTACGAACGGGATTTGCGAGCGCCAGCAAAGAGCTCGTGTTCTTCTCCGATGCCGATGGCCAGTTCGACCTCGCGGAATTGCACGGCCTCTTGCCGATGCTCAAACGCGCCCCCGTCGTGCTCGGGTACCGCATCCGCCGCAGCGATCCACTCTACCGGCTGTTCATCGCCAAGGTCTACAACATCGTCATCCGCCTGACGTTCGGCCTGCGCGTGCGCGACATCGACTGCGCGTTCAAACTTTTCCGCCGCTCGGTGCTCGAGGGCATCGTGCTTGAGTCGGATGGTGCGTTCATCAGCTCCGAGCTGCTCATCAAGCTGCGACGCAAAGAGGTCCCCATGGTCGAGCGCGGCGTTCACCACTACCCCCGCACGACCGGTGCTTCCAAAGGAGCGACGCCGGCGGTCATCCTCAAGACGATCCAAGATGTCGCGCGCTTGCGTATGGGCCGCCCGCTCAAAACCCCTTCGTCCGCCGCCGAGGTGCCGGAGCGATTTGTGCCCCCTGCATCGCCAGAAGATCCGGTGGCCTCCAAGCGCTGACCGCGCCTTTAGGACCTTTGCTGCCGTCTGTCAAAGTGGCACTGCATGTCAGGACATTCCAAATGGCATAACATCCGGCTGCGCAAGGGCAAAGCAGATGCGCAGCGCGGGCAGCTCTTCACCAAGCTCAGCAAGGAGATCATCGTCGCCGCGCGTTCGGGCGTGCCCGATCCTGACGCGAACTTCAGGCTCAAGATCGCGGTCACGCGAGCACGAGACGCGAACATGCCGATGGACAACATCAAACGCGCTATCGCACGAGCGTCGGGCGAGGGCAAAGGCGACGCGTACGAGGAGATCCGCTACGAGGGCTATGGCCCGAGCGGTGTGGCCGTCATCGTCGACGCCGTGACCGACAACCGCAACCGCACTGCCTCCGAGATGCGCTACGTGTTCTCGCGCAATGGCGGCAACTTAGGCGAGACCAATAGCGTCGGTTGGCTGTTCGAAGAACGCGGTGTGATCGCGGTGCCGGTCGGCGGCACGAGCGAGGAGGCATTGCTCGACGCGGCGGTGACCGAGGGCGTGCTCGACGTCCAAATAAGCGGCGACAGTGCGGAGATCATCACCGAACCGCGGTCGCTTGCTGCCGTGCGCGACCACCTCGAGCGGACGTTGCTCGGCCCGGCCGGCCGGAAGGTCCTTTCCGCCACGCTCGATCTACGCGCAAAGTCCGTGGTGCCGGTGTCGCAGGAAGATGCGCCGAGTGTTTTGCGCCTGCTCGATGCGCTGGAGGAGCACGACGATGTGACGCACGTGTACTCCAACGCGGATATCCCTGACGCAGTGCTTGAAGCGCTTGCATGAATGAAGGCCCGCGCCGGCCTCGGCGCCGACGCCCTCGTCCGCAAGCAGGAGCGCGCCGGTCGGCGCGACACTGGACCGAATACCTTCCCTGGATCGCCCTCGGCGTCTTCGCCGTCGCCGTTGCGGTCGTCATCACGCTGATCTCCATGTGGCTCGCGCCGGCAGGGCGCCCGGTCACCGTACCGCCCTTCATCGGCATGCCGTTCAACCAAGCGGAGGCGCTTGCATCGTCATCGCATGTCGGTTTGCGCGTCGTGGCGCATCGCAACGACTTTCACGCGCCCAAGGATGTGATCATCGGACAACTGCCCAGCGCCGGCGAGAAAGTACGCGAGGGCCGCGTCATCGACATCATCCTCTCGGATGGCGTGCCGCTCGTCAGCGTCCCCAACGTGAGCAACATGTCGTTGCGCGACGCGAAACTCACGCTTTCCAATGCGCACCTGACCATCGGTACGGTCACCCAGACGAAAAATCTCGACATCATCGCGGGCCAAGTTCTCAACCAGCGTCCCGATCCGTTCACCCAAGTGCCGGCAGGGAGCGCGGTCGACATCCAGGTAGCGTCAGGCCGGCCGCAGATGTACGCGCCCAACTTCGTCGGCTTGCAGCTCACCGTCGCCAAAAAAGCGGCCAGCGACGCGCACGTCGCGCTCGGCACGTTCACCGCCATGCCGCTCACCGAAGGCGCCAAGCCGAAGGGCACGATCGTCGGGCAGGATCCTGTGCCGGGCACGGCACTCGGTGCCAAGCAGAAGATCGCGCTGCAGGTGTCCAGTGGCGGCCCAGAGAGCCCGACACCGCTGCCGACCCCAGTCCAGGACCAATCATCGCCTGCGGAGTCGGCGTCGCTATCGCCGTCTCCATTGCCCTCGCCATCGCCGATCCTTCCCTCGCCGGCTGGCGAGCGCACGATGCGCGTTTCTATCGCGTTGCCCAAATCCGATACGCCGAAACCTGTTCGGGTCGTGCTGCAAGATGCTGCCGGATCGCACACCGTCTTCGATCAAGTGACAAGCGGTGGTATCGTGCTCACCGTCGACTTGACGGTCAAAGGCAGCGGCACGCTCGAGACGTACGTCGATGGCAAGCTCGTGACGTCGACGCCGCTATGAGATGAGCTGCGCCATATGCGGGAAGCGCCGCGCTCGTCCAGAACGTCGCTGACGATGGCAGCGCGAACCAATGGTTCTCCCCACCCCATCCGGATCGCACCGTCACTGCTTTCGGCGGATTTCTCGCAGATCGCGCAGCAGATCGAGCTCGTCGAACAAGCCGGTGCCGCCTACCTGCACCTCGACGTCATGGATGGGCGTTTTGTTCCCAACATCACGTGGGGGCCGAAGATCATCGGCGATTTGCGCTCGCTTTCCGATCTGCCGTTCGACACCCATCTTATGATCGTCGAGCCGGAGCGCTACGTCGCCGATTTCGCAGCGGCGGGCGCGAACATCATCACCGTGCACTGGGAAGCCACCGTGCACGCGCATCGCTTGATCCAGCAGATCAAAGAGCTGGGAGTGCGGGCGGGCCTGAGCGTCAACCCCGCCACGTCGCTCTGCGTGCTGGAGGACATATTGCCCTATCTGGATTTGCTGTTGATCATGAGCGTCAATCCGGGCTTTGGCGGGCAATCCTACATCCCGACGTCAACGGCAAAACTTGTGGCAGCACGCGCGCTCATCGACGCGCGCGGCCTCGACGTGGAGCTGGAAGTTGATGGCGGCGTGCACCTCGACAACGTTGCCGAGGTGGCACGCACTGGTGTCGACACGATCGTGATGGGGTCCGGTATCTTCGGCACGACACATCCGGACGAGACCCTCGCTCGCGTGCGAGCGCTGTGCCAACGCTGAACGTCCTCACCGAAGACGATCTCATCGCCGCCATCGCGCTCGAGCTTGGTTCGGCGCCGCACTGGCTGCGCGCGGGGATCGGCGATGATGCGGCTCTGTGGAAGACGCCGCGCGCGCATCTCAACGTCATCACGACCGACATGCTCGTCGATGGAGTGCACTTCCGGCTCGCCTCGACCACGCCCGGCGCCCTCGGCCACAAGGCACTGGCGGTCAATCTTTCGGACATCGCCGCCATGGGAGCGTCGCCGCAGATCGCGGTCGTGGCCTTGGGCATCACGGACGTCGTTGATGAACCGTGGGCGCGTGCATTTTATCGCGGTATGGCTGACCTTGCGCGCCGGCACGGGTGTGCGATTGCGGGTGGCGATATCGCGCGCACGCCCGCGCTGACGATCGCCGTGACGGTGTGCGGCGACGTGCGCCGCAGCGATGTGCGTCTACGCTCGGGTGCGCGTCCAGGTGACGTCGCGTGCGTGACCGGACCGCTCGGGCTGGCAGCAGGTTGGCTGCGCCATGTGCAGATGCATGGAGACGACGCAGCGGCGGCTGATGCTGTCACGGGAAACGACGGCGCCGGCCTCGTGGCCGATGACGCGCTGCGGCTACGCGCGGCGTACGAAACGCCATCGCCCCGCGTCACAGAAGGCGCATTTTTGGGTGGCGCGAGCGCCACCCATGCATTGATGGATATCTCCGATGGCGTTTCGCTCGACGGTGCGCGCATGGCGCGTGCATCCGGCGTCGACCTTGTGCTCGAGCTTGCGACGTTCAGACGCTGGTGCGAAGAACGTCCACTGCGCGCTTTTGGGTCAAGCGCGCTCGATCTTGTGCTGCACGGTGGCGACGATTACGAGTTACTCGCCGCCGTCGATGGGCGTGCGTATCACCATCTCGCCAAGCGCTTCCGCGCACGTTTTCAGACCGCGCTTGCGCAGATCGGGCGTTTCGAGCGTGGCTCAGGGGAGGTTTGGGTGGAAGACCAAGGTGTGCGCAGCGCGCACACACCGCGTGGCTACGATCATCTCGCGCGCACGCGCTAGATGTAGGGGTGCCACTTTACTTGCCACCCAATATTTGAGATGTAGGGGTGCCACTTTACGTGCCACCCAATGCTTTAGACGGCTCGGGTAACCTTATTAGAGCGCAGGCAGGAGGTGCACACGCGGCTGGTCTTCACGGTGCCGGCTTCGCGAATGCGGACCGACCGCAAATTGGG
>JAFANK010000211.1 GCA_019232725.1 Vulcanimicrobiota bacterium
GAGCGACAGGTGCGACGGCCGTGCGCCGAGGCGCCGAGCCGACCGGTAAAAATTCGCCACCGCGCCCTGATCGTCGCCGCTCGCGGTTGGAATGAAACAGATCGCTGGCCGGCGCTTGCCAGTGAGCGACAAGATGTATTTGCACAATTTGGGATCCGGGTACAGGCGCGAGAAACCTCCACCGCCCAACGCCACGATCTGCCGTGTCATAAGGTGGCGCAGTACGCCACTTCGTGGCGCGGTTCCGCCCGTTTGCGGCGTCAGCACCAGGAGTCTGCGAGGATTCAGCGCGACGCTTTCCGGAACCATTTCCTCATGCCCACTATAGACAGGCGTACGGCGCCCATCCGGCAGCTGACGCCGGATGAGCTTCCTAAGGCCGCGGAGATGCGCCGGTTGATGGTGCTCGAGCTCGACGGTGAGGACTACGATCTTGCCTATCCCGGCTGGCGCGAACGCTTTGCTGCATTTTTCGGCGGCCATCTGCAGGCTGGGGACGGCGCCTTTTTCGTCGCCGAACATGACGACGCGATCATCGGCACCTCGGCGGCGTATCTCGTGAAGACGCATCGCGCGCAGACCTTAGGGCGCCCATCCGCGTACATCTGCCAAGTCTACGTGCGCCCGGAGTGGCGACGCCGCGGGCTGGCTCGCGTGCTGACGAGCGCCGCCGTCGAGTGGTCGCGGGCGCGCGGGTGTGAGGTCGTTCGCTTGCGGACGTCGAAGATGGGGCGTCCGGTGTACGAAGGTCTTGGTTTTCGCCAGACCGATGAGCTCGAGTTGAGGTTTTGAGCATGCAAGAACCAACCCAGCCGGTCTATCTCCGATTCCACGTGTGGGGCTTCGCCGTTGCGTCAGCAGTCGCCGCAGCCGTACTGTGTTTGCTCACGTTGCCGGTGCACATGTGGAAACACGCGCGGTATGCAGGCTATGGCATGTTGCATGGCGGGCCCGGTGCGTATCCCGGCGCTGGTCCCATGATGGCGCACCATGCCGGTCTTGGTCTGTGGCCACTGTGGGCGCTCATCTTGGTCGTGTTATGGGCCGGCATCGGCGGTGCGATCTTCGCCGCCGTCTACAACGCGATGCAACGACGCGCCTAAGGGCAAATCGGCCGTTGCGTCGATTCGTAGCCGTTTTCACGCAAGAATTTTTGCAGGGAATCGAGGTACGACGGCGTCACCTGCGGTCCGAAGTGCTCGATCGCCGATAGCGCCTTTGCGCGCTCGCCCAACAAGTACTCGTCGGCGGCGTATGCAGCGAGTAGACCTAGGGTCTCTGGATAGGGCTCGCGCTGTTCTTGTTCGGCCGCATCCCACCAGCGGCGTGCATCGTCGCGGATCAAACGCGGAAAGCAGCGAGTGACATCGCGAAGAGCCACGGGCGCGTAGGCCCAGATCTGGATGGGCTCGCCCGACCTGGCATAGCTCGCAAAGGCATAGGCAAAACTTTGGTCGTCGCTGAGCAAGACGCGATGTCCGTCGACGTCCTTCAATAGATACCCGCTGCTTTGCCAGTCACGTGCGAGCTGTTCGATGTGCCTGGATTTAGGGTTATAGCCGTAGATCACCGAGCCGACGCAGCAGTGTGCACCGCCGGTGAACGTGTGGACGACGATCTCCGGTGTTCCATCGGCGTTGAGATCGACCGCTTCGAGCATTGGCTGTTCTGCATCGGGATACGCGTCAGCGAAGTTCTCGGGAAGCGGACCTGCAAATGCTTGCCGGCCATGCCAGAAGATCTCGATGCGATCGAGATGGCGCTCCGGCAGAATATTGCCTTGCACGTGGTACGAGAGTGTCGCCTTGATCGGACCGCTGCCCACGCTCATCGTGCCCTTCGCGCCTGCGGTGGCCGCTGAACTCACGCGAAGCGCCACGCCGATGCATGCGAATATCAGCATGCTCCACACTGCGAGCTTGATCGCTTTGCGCACATCCACGGCGACATTGATTCTTGTCGCCTCACCAATTTCATCCTGTCTTCAGATAGCGCGCCGGCGATGAACGCGCGCTGAAAGCGATGTTGCACGCGCTCATCCGCCTTTCAGTGACGCCGTGTACCCTGCAATGCAGAGGGCGCCAATCAGGGGAGAAGTTTTATGACCACCAAATCAATCTTGGACCTTTCGAAGAACATCGTGCTGATGCTCATCGCCGCTTCGATGCTCGGCGCTTGTGGCGGCGGCGGTTCGGCGAGTTCGCTGTACCATGCGCCGTCACAGCCGGTGGTGACGGGCAATATTCCGACACCGCCACCGAGCGCCGCGCTTGCCACAATGACGTTGAAAGGCGCACCCGGCTTCATCAACGCGATCGGGCATACCGTGTACGTCTTTGACGCCGATCTTGGCAACCCGGGTCACTCAGCTTGCAACGGCGACTGCGCAGCCAACTGGCCACCCGTAGCACCGCCTGCTGGCAAGACGCTTGTCGCTCCGTTCTCGAGCATCACCCGAGACGACGGCAGCAAGCAGCTCACGTTTGCCGGACGTCCGCTGTACACGTTCATCGTGGATCAGGGACCCGGACAAACAAGCGGTGACGGCATCAACGCCTTCGGCGGGCTGTGGCACATCGCACGTCCACACTAGCAATGCAACTATGGGCGGCACATGAAGTGCCGCCCCTACATCAGTTCCCCCACATCATGGGCGGCACATGAAGTGCCGCCCCTACATTAGTTCCCCACATTATGGGCGGCACATGAAGTGCCGCCCCGCCAAGTAGGCCGCACGTAAAGTGCGGCCTCTACATTACATCACGCGCTGAGGTCGTGCACTTCTTGCACGAGGTCGGCTTGAATGGCGCCGATGATATCCGGGCGCACCAACCGCACGTAGGCAAAGCGCGCGAGGCCGATGGCGAGCAAAAGCAAGAACACATACGGCACGGTGTTGAGCGGCGCCGCCGGCACGGGGTAGATACTGCCGACCGTGGCGATGACCAGCATCGCGATCGAGAGCACCGCCATGATCACGGACACCGCCGACAGCTCGCCACGGCTTCGTAAGAACAGCGGTGAGCCGATCGACACCAAGATGTAGGCGAACAAGAAGCCGAACGTGGCCACCGAGCCAAGGTAGCCAAACGCATCGAGCAGCGCCATGTGGTTGACGAGCAAGAGCGCGAGCGGCGGCAGCAGCAGTACGATGGCGGAGATCGTCACCGCTACGTGCGGCGTGGCATGCACTTCGTGCGTTCCCGCTGCCGAGTCGTGCACGAGACCGTGCTTGGCCATCGCGTAGATCACCCGCGCCCCCGCGTTGATGCACGCGAGCGCGCAGGCGAAGAACCCGACCGATGCACCGACCGCGAACAGCGTTCCCAAGAGCGGCATGCCAGCCAGTTGCGAGAGCACGCTCAATGGGGCGTTGGACTGGCCCAAGCCCGGCGTATGGCCTTGGAATGCATCCACCAGCGTGTAGCACATGAACGTGAAGAACGCGCCGACTGCGATCACCGTCACGAGCACGGACCGTGGGATCGTGCGCAGCGGATCTTTGGCCTCGTGACCGAGGGCCGTGGCGCTTTCAAACCCGACGAAACTAAAAAATGCGAGCACGAGCCCTTGCAGCATCGCCTTCGGCGTCGTGCCAGACAGCGAGAACTGCGCTTTGTCGTACACGTGCCCTGTCTTAGCGAAAAACGCAAAGGCGAGCAGCAGGACGACGCTCACCGAGAAGGCTTCGAGCAGCAGCATGAACTTCGTCGACAGCTCGATGTCGCGATAGGCGAGCACCCAGCATCCGAGCGTCACCGCGCACATGACGACGATGATGAGCGCGATCGACGGTGCTGCGCCCGTGATCGCAGTCGCAAGCACGCCGACGTAGTTCGCCGCGCCGCAGAGCGTCGCGGCACCGGTGATGAGATACGCGATGACGAGCGACCATCCCGAGATGACGCCCCAGGCCGGCCCCATGCCTTGCGCGACAAACGTGTAGAGCGCGCCCGGCGATGCCGAACGCTTGGCGAACTGATTGATGTGATAGGTCACGAACAGCAAGGCGACGGTCGAAAACGCGTACGTGAACCACACGCCCTGCCCGGTGATGGAAAAGACCGCCGGGATGATCAACGCCGGCGTCGCCGAGGGTGCGATATTGGCCACCGATTGTGCGACGACTTCGATGAACGAGAGACAATTGCGGCGCAATCCCGCCTGATGGACGGGAAGCAACCCCTCTTTGATCATGCGGTCGTCTCCCTCACGCTCGCTCACTGGTCGACACGATGAGCTGCGACCGATGCTATGCCGTTGCCGCATCGGCCGCTTGTGATCTGGTCTAGACGTCTTCTCCGAGCTGCGCAGGCGGCCCCTTGCCGTCTTCAAGGACATCACGAAGGTCAGAGGCAATCACGTCAGCCCTTTTGCGCTCAGGGAGGAAGATTCCGATGGCATCCACGCTCCGCAAGGTCGCCGACTGCCGGAAGTTTCCGAGCGAGAAGAATTGCACGCTCACCATTTCCGGCACCGAGGAAGAAGTCGTCAAAGCTGCGACCGAGCACGCGATCTCGTCGCACGGTCATAAGGACACGCCCGAGCTGCGCTCGCAGATCCGGGCTATGCTCGAAACCGAATAGCGCTTCGCGGTCTATCCCGCGTTGAGCGAACCCGTGCGGTAACCGCGCGGGTCGATCATGACTTCCGCGTAGCCGACAGCCCGTAATGCACGTTCGATGTCAGGTCGCTTGGCGCCGAGCTCTGCCAGGCGTTCTCGCGGCACTTCGATGCGTGCCGTCGCGCCGAAATGACGGACACGCACGACGCTAAATCCCAATGCCCGTAAGTACCGTTCGGCAAGGTCGATGCTGCGCAGCATATCGGTCTCGATCGCCGTTCCGTATGGAACGCGTGAAGAAAGACATGGCGTCGCAGGTTTATCCCACACGGAAAGTTCGAACTGGCGGGCTAACCCGCGGATCTCGTCTTTACCAAGGCCGGCTTCGGCGAGCGGGCTGCGCACGCCGTGGCGGAGACCCGCGACCCGGCCCGGCCGCACATCCAGCGGCGAGCGCCCGTCATCTGCGTTGAAGCCGTCGGCGACGGCGTCGTAGCCACGCTCGCGCGCCAGGGCGGTGAGTTGCGAGAAGAGCTCGTCCTTGCAGCGGTAGCAGCGATCGCGCTCGTTGCGGCGGTAGCGCGGATCATCAAACTCATGCGTATCGATCGTCTCATGGCGAGCACCGATCCGTGCGGCGAGCGCTACAGCCGATGCAAGCTCACCCTGCGCAAGCGACGGTGAACTGCCGGTGACTGCTAACACGTCGCGCCCGAGCACCTCGTGCGCAACGGCGAGCAGCGTCGCGCTGTCAACGCCGCCGGAATAGGCGACGATCACGCGGCCGAGACTGCGCACGATGTCATAGAGCCCGCGGACGCTATTAGCGCGCGACGACAGCATGATTGATGCGTGAAGCGACGCACGCAGCGCCGAAACCATTGTCGATGTTGACCACACTGACGCCGGTCGCACACGCGTTGAGCATCGCTAGCAGGGCAGCCAGGCCGCCAAACGAGGCGCCATAACCGACGCTCGTCGGCGTGGCGATCACCGGGCGGTCGATAAGACCGGCGATAACGGACGGCAGCGCGCCGTCCATGCCCGCCACTGCCACGATCGCATGTTGCTGCGTGAGGACTTCGCGATGGGCCAGCACGCGGTGTAGCCCTGCGACCCCCACATCGTTGATCCGCGTGACGTGGTTGCCCATGATATCGAGTGCAACACCGGCCTCCGCGGCGACCGGGCCGTCGGACGTGCCCGCCGACACCACGGCGACCGCCCCGACGCGTTCGAGCGGCACGCGTTCCCAGGCGATGATGCGCGCATCCTCGTGGAACACGGCGCCGGGCAAACGGGCGCGCACTGCGTCGAACGCGCTTGCCGTTGCGCGCGTCGCCATGACGACGGGCGCGCGCTCGGAAAGCGATTTCGCGATCTCGGCGATCTGGCGATCGCTCTTCCCCGGACAGAAGATGACTTCGGGAAATCCGGTGCGTGCGGCGCGTTCATGATCGACCGTCGCGTACGCCAACCGGTCCTCCTGCCCTTGCGCCCATTCATGCAGCGCGTCGGCAAGCGATAATGAGGTGTCATCGGACATACGGTGGGCTTTGAATCCCGGTTGGCATTCCCTCTATCGCGTCGCTTTGGGACGTTTCGCGGGTGTGTTCCGGACGGAGTCCGGCAAGCAAGCGTCGAAGTGCATCTGTCCTGACATGTGGGGGAACGTGTATCTTGGAACCTGATAAGTACATCCAAAGCTTTTTCGACTCCATTCGGACACAACTCGACGAGACCAAGGTCGGCAAGGATGGTACGACCGCACGATATCGGGATGCCGTCGTGGCGGCCAAGTGGGCCAATGACCTGTGGGAAGTCGAGCTGCGCAGCCAAGAACAAGAGCCTGTGCGCCGGCAGTACGATCCATTCGTCGCGCGCTCATCCGAGTCAGCGGCGAACTACTTCGTCGATGCCCTCTTACGTGCGTCCGGGCAAGAGCCAGCGCCGAGGCCGATCACCTCGCGCTTCAACCGCGTCAAGCGCTGACCGTCGCCTCGCATAAGCGGCGTGCTTGCCCCTCAAGGTGGGGCGCCGCGGGCGACACGAATTAGGGGATGCATGGCGGACCTATGAGTGTCGCTTAGACAACTTTTTGCGGTCCAGCCGCTCGACCGCGTTAGACCTGACCATGAAGGTCCAGCGCTGCGCCGCGTGCTCGGCTGGCCCGGCCTTGTCGCTATCGGCCTTGGCACGATGCTGGGCGGCGTGTTCACGACTATCGGGGTCGGCGCGCAAGTCGCTGGCCCCGGCGTCATCTTGGGGTTTGCCGCTTCCGGCGTGGTCTGCATCTTCGTGGCGCTCTGCTATGCAGAGTTCGCTTCAATGGTCCCGGTCGCCGGCAGTGCGTACACCTACGCCTATGCCACGCTCGGCGAACTCGTCGCCTGGGTCATTGGCTGGGATCTGATCCTCGAATACGGGATCAGCGCGGCACCGGTCGCTTCGTCGTGGTCGGGATACGTGCAAGATCTGCTGCGCAGCGTGGGCATCACGCTGCCGGCGTGGGCGCAAACGGCCAAGCTCGATGCGGTCACCGGCCCGGCGCACATCGGGTCGTGGCATTTCATGACGGTGCACGCGATCAATCTTGCGGGCACGCAGATCGACCTCATCGCAGCGCTGGGCGTGCTCGGCATGAGCGTGCTGTTGGCCATCGGCATCCGCGAATCAGCCGGCACCAACGCGGCGTTTGTCGTCTTGCAGATCGTCGCGTTCGTCGTCTTCATCTTCGGTTCGATCGCGGCCGTTTCAGCGAAACACTTGCATCTGATAGCACCAACCGGCACAACCGGCATCTTGCATAGCGCGGCCTTGGTCTTCTTCGCCTATATCGGCTTCGATACGGTGACGGTCGCCGCGGAAGAATCCAAAAATCCGCGGCGCGACGTGCCCATCGGCATCATCGGGTCGCTCATCATCGGTGGTATCCTTTACATGCTCGTGGCATATATCACCGTCGGCA
>JAFANK010000324.1 GCA_019232725.1 Vulcanimicrobiota bacterium
TGCGGGGCATGGGATCACGGATGCCAGCTCGGTTGCGACCGTGCGACCGCCATCAACGGGCGTCGACCACCTGCTGTCGACCTGTTACGACGACGGCACGATTAGCGTGTTCGACACGCGAGCTCGCGATCTCGCCGGGGCCTTGAGCATCGGCGCGCATGCAGCTGGCATCGTCGTCGACCGTCAAGCGCAGCGCGCGATCGTCGCGGCCGATGACCGGCTTTTCGCAGTTGACCTGCGCTCGATGCGCTGGCAAGCCTCAGCCCCGGTCCCGGGAGCGCGCCTTTCCGAAGTCGCCGAGCTCGCCTTTGGCTATATAGCTGCTACCGACAACTTGGCCACGCCTGAAACCGGCGGCGTGCGTATCTTTCGAATCAATGGCGCAGGCGTGCCGCAACTCGTCTCCTCGGTGCGAGCCGGTGACACGCCTGAGGGCATCGCCGCGACCCTTGACCGCAAGACCTTTTTCGTCACGGCGATCAACAGCAACACCGTGACGCGTTTTGCCCTCGACCGAAACGGCGTGGCGCGGCGTACCGGTCTTGCCGCGACCGCGACGAGGCCGTTCGGGGTCGCCGTCGACGAGCGGCACGAGCTGCTCTTCGTCGCGGACAATGACACGCCACGCCTCAGCGGCACGCGCGCCAATCCCGGCTTGGAACGGTTCAACCTGACCTCGATGCGCCGCATCGGCAACATCATGAGCATGGGGTCAAAGGCTGCGCTGCCGCTAGGCGTGGCGGTCGATCATGCGCTTTCCCGTCTTTTTGTGACCAACGAAGGGCTAGCAAACGTCCACGTGTTCTCGATCCCCTCTATGCGACGTATCGCCACGCTTGACACAGACCTCACCCCCTGGCTGCCGTATCTCGATGAGGCGACGCACCGCCTATACGTGCCTAATGCGCGTGCCAACACCGTGACCGCGTTCGACACGCGTGCCTTGCGCGCAACCGGCCCGCGCATGCAGACGTGCGCCTACCCGACAGCGGTCACCGTGTGGCCGAAGAAAAGTTGATGCAAGCGCTCTTCGCAGCGAAGATGGGTGGGGATGCGCCGCTCGACAACATCGAGATCGGTGAACGTCCTACCCCGCAGCCAGGCCCGGGCGAGGTGCGCGTGCGCATGCGTGCTGCGACGCTCAACCGTCACGACCTCTTCACGCTGCAAGGCATCGTCGGTTATCCGATCACGTTGCCGCGGATTCTCGGATGTGACGGCGCCGGTGTCGTGGACGCGTACGGCCCCGAGCGTCCTGCGGGAACACCTGATCCTGGCAGCGAGGTCGTGCTCTATCCGATCTCGACCTGCGGTCACTGTCGCGGCTGCTTGAGCGGCGACACGATGACGTGTCGCACGTGGACGTTGCTGAGCGACGGGCCACGAGAGGGCACATTTGCCGAGTATGTCGTGCTGCCGGCGCTGCACGTCATCCCAAAGCCCGCAGCGCTCTCGGACGTCGAGGCAGCCGCGCTTGGGGTCAGCACGTTGACCGCTTATCGGATGCTGTTCGTCAAGGCCGCGCTACGCCCGGGCCAAACCGTGCTCGTGCAAGGCGTCGGCGGTGGTGTCGCCACGATGGCTATTGCGATGGCGGCGACCGCAGGCGTCACGGTCATCGCATCGTCGCGCACCGAGGAGAAGCTCGAAGTCGCCCGGCGCTTGGGCGCGAGCATATGCGTGCTGGCCGGTCGCGACGCCGCCAAACAGATAATCGCGGCAACGGGCGGCGATGGCGTTGATGCGGTCATCGAGACGGTCGGAGAGGCGACCTGGGGGACAAGCCTGCGCGCGCTGCGTCTCGGCGGCACCATCGTCGTCTCGGGCGCGACCACAGGCGCCAACCCACCCGCCGAGCTTGGCCGCCTCTTTTGGCGACAGCTGCGCATTGTCGGATCGTCGATGGGTACGCTGCCCGAGTTTCGCGCGCTTGTGAGTTTCGTGCAGGCAAAAGGGCTCAAGCCACCTGTCGATTCCGTGTGGCCGCTTTCGCGCGGTCGCGACGCGTTCGCCAAGCTCGCGGCCGGCGATCACGTCGGCAAGATCGGTCTGCTCTTGTCCGGCACGGCTTGAGCACCGCAGCTTAGGCTGGTCGCTCTTGTTCAGGAATGCAGTTCTGAAAGGAGCGCATCCGCAGTATTGTTTGGGACGCCGAAGTCAACAACGAGGTCGCTGGTCGTCGTGTGCTCGTTGACGCCGCCAATGGGTCTAAATGAAGCATTGTGCCCAGAGCCAGTTTCCTTGAAGAGCATTCCGCTCGTGTTGCGAGCGCCATGACTATAACACAAGAGATAGGGACTGGCGAAGCTCCACGTACCCAAGACCATGCCGCTCATCACACACATCGCCTTAACCGTTGAAAGACTCGGTGTGGGATAGGATGGTAGGGACGGAGGCGGCGTAGCGTTTCCAGTGTGAAGTCCTGAGACGAGCGCGTTTGCTGTCGCGCTGGGTACACCCGTCTCGACAAGAAGAGGCACGTCAATCGCCCCGCCGCCGCCGAATATAAATCTAAACGAACCCTTAGGCCCGGGCCCGGATGCTTTATAGAGGCCGACACCACCGGTGTATTTGTCATAGTTATAACAGAGCAGATAGGGGCTTACAAAGTTCCACGCCCCCAACGCTAAATCGTTACCTCGGCCTATACACAGCTGTGTCACAGTGGCTAAACTTGGGGTTTGATAGGCGATTGGTGGCGTCTGATTGGAGGAATGCAGCCCCGAAACGAGCGCATCTGCAGTATTGCTGGGAAGGCCCAACCTATAAGTAAGGTAACCCGCGCTGAATAGCGATTCCCCAAGAGTGTCGTGAATAAGCCTAAAGGAGCCATCGGGGCCTGGCCCAACGCCCTTGAACAGTTTGACACTCTCGGTGTGTTTGTTATAACTATAGCAGAGCAGATAAGGGCTTACGAAACTCCAACGATCCAACACACTGTCACTATTGGTGCACAGTTGTGTTACGGTGGCAACACGTGGAGTTGGATAGACCGTCGGCGCCTGATTCGAGGAATGTAGTCCCGAGACGAGCGCATTTGCAGTATTGCTCGGAACCCAATTAGTGAGATCAACCGCGCTTAATGCCGATCGCCCAAGAGGGTCTGGAATGAGTTTAAACGACCCCTTGGTCTCTGGTCCAGACTCCTTAAAAAACAAGACGCCCTCGGTGCGCGCGTCATAGTTATAGCATAGAAGATAGGGGCTAACGAAACTCCACTGGTCTAACACCTTTTGATCCCGGGTGCAGAGCTGTGTCACTGTGGCGACACTGGGTGCTGGATACGTAATTGGGGTCGGGCTCGTTGTCTGCGCGGAAAGCAATAAGTAGGCTAACATGGGAAGCCCCAGCCGTTTGATAACGCGCTGATGATCCATCACTTCCGACGTTCGACGATAAGATGACCAGACCTTGACCTAGCTAGATCTGCCACTCCCACGCGTTCCAGAAATCGCTCACCGCAGGCGCAGGCTTGAAATTGTGCAGATCGCGGTTCACCGCATCGATGTTAGACCGCCACACGATCGTGTGAAACGGCACGGCGTCGTGGAAGCGGCGCTGGATCAGCACATAATACGGGCGGCGCTGTGCGTGCTCGTAATGTGACTCTCCGAGGCGTTGCCACTGGCCGACATCGGCATCAGCGTACAATGTGTAGTTTTCGCCGGCGGGCGGCAATGACTGCGGCCCCATGAGGTTCGTGTCGTCCGGGTCGGGATTCGTGTATTCCCAGGCGTACAGGCTCAATCCGAATTTGCCATGCGCGATGACGCCGCCGTTCCCATAGGTCGCAAAGAGCAGGTTAGCCGGATAGTTGTGGATGTCGACCGCAATGCCGATCGCCCGCAGGTCTTGTTGGATGAGCTCTTCAGCCTTGAGCCGTGAGGTCACACCGGAGGTCGTCACCATGTCGATGCGTAGCGGATCGCCGCCCTTGCGACGCATACCGTCTGGGCCTGCTCGCCATCCGGCGGCATCGAGCAACGCGCCCGCACGCACCGGATCGTGCGGGTAGGGCGTCACTGAAGGGTCGTACGCGAACAGCATCGGCGGCGTGTCGGCCATGCCCTGTGTGTCGAGCCCGAAGTACACGTCATCCGCGAGCTTTTTCCAGTCGATGCCATAGGCGATCGCTCTACGCACGCGCACGTCGTCGAGGGGCGGACGCCGGCAGTTGAAATCGATGTGTTCGTAGGTCATGTTCGGGACCCGCGTGATCCGATAACCGCCAACCGTCTCCAAGGTCGCGTATTGCACCTCGGGCGCGTCGTAGTACAGGTCGATGTTGTGGCTCATCACCTGCGTCAGCAAGGTGTTCTGGCTCGGGATGATGCGGTATTCGATCTTGTGCAGCTTGGGCGGACCCCGCCAATACCGCGGATTGGCGCGCAGCACGAGCAGCGTCCCCGGCTCCCAACTTTCGATGACGAATGGCCCGCTGCCGATGGGTCGGTTGTTGTACGCGACCCGATTAAGGTCAGCGTAGCCCTTTAGCAAGTGCTCTGGCAGTATCGAGCCGATGTTCCCGTTGCGCATGAAAGCGCTGACAAACGACGCTTTCGGCGCTTTGAGGTGGACCACGACCGTCTGCGCATCGGGCGTATCGATCGATGCCACCTGGTCGTACGGATAGCGATACCCCACATTGTTGTTCGGGTTCATGATCTGCTGCCAGGTGAAGCGAACGTCGGCCGACGTCAGTGGCACGCCGTCGGAGAATGTCACGTCTTTGCGCAGATGATAGGTGATCGTCTTACCATCGGCGCTGATGCCGCCGTTACGCGGCGTGGGTAGCGCGAGCGCCACGTCGGGCACGGGATTGGCATGGTCGTCGAAATCGATGAGCCCGGAAAAGACCATCTGCGCCACGTCAGTCACGAAGGCTTGTGTCGTCAGTAAAGGGTTGAGATTGTCGAGATCTTCGTACGATCCAATACGCAGGACGCCTGGAATGGTCCACGCATTTTTCACGCCGTGCTGCGCAGCCGTTTCCACTTTCGAACAGCCGACAAGCGACGCAACGATAACGACGAGACAGCACGAGCACAACCGTCTGTATGGGCCCATCTCCACCATCCGTCCTACTCCGCGGGCATCAGTCGCGCTAAGGCGTAGCTTTGCGCCTCGATGCGCAATGCCATGTTCTTCAGTTCGCTGCCGAGGGCCGTCTCGCCATCCGTCCAACGGCCGATGCCTTGATTGTACAGCTGCACGCGGTAGTTCCGGTCGCCCTCGATCAGCGTTCCAAGCGATACGGGGTACGTATACGCCACATCCAACGTGCTGCCGATGCACACGAGGCGCTCCTCCCCTCGCCGCAGGGCCAAGACCACAACATCTGGGTCGAGCCGCTCGATCTGGTCGGTGACATCTGCCTCGAACACTTCGAGCTCGCCGACGACTTCGAGTTGGGCGTTGGCGAAGACACGAAACTTGCTTTGGTCACGCACGACGAAATAGCTGAGCTCGTGCCCACGCAGCGGCAGGCGCGATAAACCGAGCCAGCGCCAGCCTGACGGCATAAGGGGTGCGACGCGGACGCGTTTGGGCAGATCGTGCAGGGTCAGGCCGCACGCCCCTTCCACTGCAGCCCAGAGATAGCGCGGTGGCTCCCAGGGCGAAAGCCGCATGCCCCGATTGACGAGCGACTCGCCATCGAACCATTCCGAGAACTGTCCGGGTATCGTGTTGAAGATCTTTGGGTCGCGAAGATAGCTTGCGTAGCCGGCCTTGAGATTGCGCACCATCGCGTCTGGATAGATCTTGGCAGCGGCGAACGCATACCAAAAAGAGAGTCCAGGCCAGACACCGCCGATCAGACCGACATCGCGGTATGGCGTGTAATCAGGCGAACGCCGCGAGACGGTGCGCAGGCCCCCTTCAGTCTGAAAGTCGGGTGTGTTCAACCTGCTGATGATGCGAAATGCGACTGGCGGGGGCGCCACGTCGAACATCACCGGAAAGACTTCATCGCCGGTCACGTCCGTGCGATCTTTGCCATCGATGCCACGATTGAGCAGATACATCCCGTTACGCGGATTGAGCAAGTGTTTGTTGATCGCTTCACGCAGATGACCGGCGCTGGCCGCATAGGTGGCAGCAGATCGCTCGAGGTCGCCGCAGCCTTTTGACCCTGCCTCGGCGAGATCGCGCGCCAGGTGTGCCGCAGTCGACAACGCGGCATAACATTCTGAATTGATCTCGGTGACGGCGCCATTGATGGTGAAATGCGGGATGATGTTGCGCCACGAGGCGATGCCATAGACGCCCTCACCGGTCGCTGTGCATACGACAAGGCCGTGTGTATCGCGCTGCGACAAGATGTAGTCGACCGCTTTGCAGATGACCGGCCAGATCTTTACCAGGAAGTCAAAATCGCCGGTGGCCCGGTGGTGGTGCGCACAGGCCAAGATGAACAACGGGGTGTCGTCGTTGATGTTCAGGCCATAGTCTTGGACTTCGCCCGTGACGGCACTGTACCACTCCGGCATCTTGCCTGATTCGTATTGCGTCTCGGCAAAACGCAACAGCATGGCCTTGGAGACGTCCGGGTCGAGATAGTCGCATCCATAGGCGAACCACGCGAGGTCGCGGCCGACCACCGCCGGCGAGGAGCCGGGACTGTTCGTGAAGCCGATCCCGTGCGGATAGCGCGCAATCACGCGCAGCATGTTGACCTTGGCCCAATAGGCACCGTCGTTGATCGTCTTATCCGGTGTGAGGATCCGCGCAGGGCCGGTCATCTTGTCATACCAAGCCGTCGTGTGTTCGAGCGCGCGATCGACGTCTTTCGTGGCGTCGAAAATGGCACGCGCCGCAGCTTCACCTTGCTCGGAGAAGACGTGCACGAACGACACGCGCTGGCGTCCTCCCGGTTGGATCGTGAGCCGCACTTCGAGTGCGGCCGTGATGTCGCCGGTCGTGCTCGTGTCATTGGACAGCGGCGGCACGTTTTGCGGATCGTAGGATTCGGCCGCGTGTTCCATCGTCTGGTACCCGCTCGGCGTCGCCGTCGCGGCCACGATGCGAACCCAATCGGGCTTCGACTCGTTATGCGCGACCAGGCCGGGCAACGCGGGATCGTAGCTCGCCACGATATCTTTTCGGGTAGTGCCGGCGAGCTTTGTATATGCGTTCACGTGAAGCTCGCGGACCTCGGTGCCCTCATTGGACACGTCGACGACGATGTACGTGACCGCCGGGTCGTCAAAACCGGTTCGCGGCACAAAGACGGTTTCGCACACGAATAAGCGGGTCGGCAGCTCGAACGAATGGCGCTGGTGCCCTGGATAGAATTCAAAGGAACCGGGAGCCACAGGCGCGAGGATGACGTGACCACCCGGCACGCCCAAGCGCTCCTCGGGCGATCGTTCGTTTGGCTCGAGTCCGACGAGCACGCGATGTTTGGAGCTGCCGTAGGTCACGACGGTCGACCAAAAGACGTCGCAGTCGATCTTGAGCGAATACACCTTTTGCAGTGCGCCTGTCGCTTTCACCACAAGCCACGCACTACCGTTGCCAAGTGACGCACCGCCGAGCACGCGGTCGTCACTGACCCGGTATGACCCATCCGGTGCGCGCTGCACCGAAGATGGCAAGATCTCGGTCATCTCATCTCCTCGCGGTTATGAGGCCGGCGATAAGCCAGCCCAGCACACCGGCGATGATCAATGCCATTCCCATCCGATACACGAACACGTCAGGTGCCCCCGCGATCGAAACGACCGGATAGGCGCCGAGGTCGAAGACGAGTTCGAGCCCCGCCTTGCGTACCGGCCGACCGCTCACCGCCACGCCGTCGAAGAGCGCCCCACCGTTCTCCTCGTCGATCTGCATCTGCACGAACGGCACGTCGATCCCGCGTGACGGCAAGCCCGAATAGTATCGCACGTGCACCTCACGATGCAGTGCGGGAACGGCGAACGTATCGGTGAGCATCCCATCGGTGTCGAGCGCCGGGAACTGGAGCACGGGAGACACGAACAGCACCGATGACGGCTGCGTCACCGTCTGCGCAAGATGCGCCGTCGACCATGCACGCACGTATGCGGCAGGCCAGCTATCCGCTCGCACGACATAGGAATGAGAGCGCAGCTGCTGTCCAACTGCGAGTTGTTCGCTGCGCCCGCCGGTCCACACGGTGACGGCCTGCGCGGAATGGCCTGTCAAGTCGCCAGGTGCAAGCGGTGGGAACACGATTGCCAAACGGGCGCTGCCCTGGGGACGGTACGTCTGTCCGGGCGCGCCTGCAACTCGCTGCGCCGGACCGACGAGCAGCTCAGCTCCGAGGAACGCCACGGCGATCACCAGAGCGCCGGTGCCGGCGAGCGCAAGCCACCGTTGCGCCGCCGAACCGCGCAATGCTCGCACCACGAACCACGCAAGTGCCAGCCCGCACAGCGCCACCGCCAGCGCCGCTTCCCATCGGTGCATTGCGGAGTCAAATGGGTGGGCCAGCGCGTATGTCGCGACCGCTGCTATGACTGCGGCCAGAGCAATCGTAGCGAGCTCAGCCCGCATGCGACCGCAGTCTCGAAGAGGCGTGCGCGGACCCAGTCATGATGTAACAACGGCAGCGAGGCTCGGTCATATGGAAGTCACGAGCCACGAAAGGGCTGCACCAGCATGTCGACCTGCGCATTTTGCGGATCCCAACACCGTCTCGGGCGTCACTTTTTGGCTCACCGGATATCGACGCTGCGCTTGCGCACGGTCAAAGTTTGCGAACGTTGCCTCGAGCAGGCCAAAGATGCCGGCTACCAGATCGCCGAGCGCGAACCCGGATCGAGTGCCGGCGATGCAACCTTTCAGGGCGCTCCGGTCGCCGGCTGACCACTGGGCCGCCTGACGTCGGGCGCCATTCACCAGTAGCGTTCTTCCTTCCACGGATCCCCGTCGTTATTGTAGCCGCGCAGCTCCCAAAAGCCGGGCTTGTCTTCACGTGAAAATTCCACGCCGGTGCACCATTTGGTGCTCTTCCAAAAATAGCGCGAGGGGATGAACATGCGTAGCGGCCCGCCGTGGATCGGTTCCAGCGGCTTTCCCTCGTAGGTATCCGCGAGCAGCACGTCCGCGTTGTCGGCGACCGTCAGCGGCACGTTCGCCGTGTATCCGTTCGCGCCGTGCGTTATCACAAACCGGGCGCTCGGCGTTGGCCCGGCGAGCTGCAGCAGATGACGAAACGCCACGCCTGCCCACGTCGTGTCGAACTTCGACCAGCGCGTCACGCAATGGATGTCGGCCTTCACGGTCGTGTGCGGCAGCGCGGAGAACTGGCGCCAGTCGAACTCGAGCGGCCTTTCCACGTCGCCCCAAACGCGAAAATGCCAGGTGGCCTGGTCGAACCGCGGCACGTCGCCGACATGCAACACAGGAAAATCTCGCGCCATATACTGCCCGGGCGGCAACCGTTGCGCGAGGCGGTCTTCGGGTTTTGTCGCCATTGCGGCTCAGCTTCCCGCCGATTGCGCTGTGGGCCTGGCACGCTCCATCGCTTGAGCCAACGCATGCGCTGCGGACCTCGGATCTGGCGCGTTGCTGATCCATCGCAACACTGAGACGCCGCGTGCTCCGCTTTCGATCAGCTCGGCGACGTTCTCCGGTTCGATGCCGCCGATCGCGAAAAATGGTTGCCCGGCGTGCGCGGCTGCATATGAGATGAGCGCCGTACCGACAGCCGGCCGTCCTTGTTTTGTCGGCGTGGCGTGGATCGGGCCCACCCCGATGTAGTCTGCCGGCAGGTGCGCGGCGATGTCGATCTGCCCTCGCGTATGGGTGGAGAGACCGATGATGAAATCTTCGCCCGCGATCGCGCGCGAGCTCGGCACCGGCAGGTCGTCTTGTCCGAGATGCACACCATCGGCGCCGCATGCCAGCGCCAGATCGAGACGGTCGTTGAGGATGAACGGAATGCCAAGTTCCGTGCACACCGCCGCGTAGCGACGCGCGACGTCGAGCAGCTCCACATCGGTCATGTGCTTTTCCCGCAGTTGCACCATGCCCACACCGCCGGCCACGGCGGCGCGCACGAAGGCTTCGATAGGCTGCATCCGTGGCGACGCATCCGCGATGAGATAGATGCGCACCGCGCTCAACCGAGCGCGCTCCGATCGAGTCTTTGCCACGCTCATCCGCCGCCCACCATTTGCGCGATCTCCAGGCGGTCGCCCTCACGGAGCACAGTTTCAGCATAACGGTCGCGATGCAGCGCCGCACCATTGTGCTCCACGACGACGCGCTCAGGAGCTAATCTGAGCTCACGCAGCACCATGTCGACGCTCGCCCCATCAGTGAGCACGCGCTCTTTGCCGTTGGCGGTGATGGTCATACGCCTGCTGTCTGCGTCTGCGCGCTCGCGGCCATGAGCTCCCAGTCTTTGAAGACCGGATCGTAGCCGAGCTCGCGCAGTGCATGCGCCACAACCACGCTCGAGCGCACGTCTTCAAGATGGAATTGTTCGCCGGACGTCCCTGGTTCCGCGTAACCGCCGGGTTCGGTGCTCGATCCGGCGCTCATATGAGTGATGCCAAGGGGCACAAGCCGATCGCGCAGCGCTGCCGTCTCACGCGTGGATAGCACGATGCCTGCCATGGGCAAGGCGATCCGCAGAGCGCAAATAAGTTGCACGAACTGGGCGTCACTCACCGGCTTGGCCGGTGTGTAGTCGCCGGCAGCCGGATTGATCCTCGGCAGCGACACGTTGACCACCGATCGCCACGCGTGCCGCTGCAAGTAGCGGGCGTGCTCGATGAGCGCGAGACCGTCGAAACGCCAGTCGGCAAGTCCGAGCAACACACCTGCGCCGAGGTGCCGCACGCCCGCTTCGGCGGCTCGCTCGAGCGCATCCATACGCCACGCATAGCGTTTCTTGGGGCCGCCCTGATGGTGCCGTGCATACACTTCGGGATCGTAGGTCTCTTGATAGAGCACGACGCCGTCGCAGCCGGCTTCGACATATTGCCGGTACTCCGGCACCTCGGCGGCTGCGATCTCAAGCGCGACATAGTGCGCGACGCGTTTTGTCTCGCGTACGCATTGCGCGACGTACGAAGGCGGTACGAGCTTCGGGTGTTCCGACGACACGAGTAACAGGTTGCGAAATCCTTGCCCAGCGAGCAGCTGCGCTTCGCGCATGACCTCATCGATGCGCAGCGTCTTGCGAGTGATGTCCAGGCCCAAGGAGAAGCCGCAGTACGTGCACGTGCAGACACAATCGTTGCTGAGATAGAGCGGAGCGTACAGTGCGATCGTCTTACCAAAGCGCGCGACCGTTGCGCGATGCGCGGCCTGTGCGATCTCCTCGAGCATCGACGCGGCCTGCGGGGAGAGCAGCGCTGCAAAGCTCGCGGCGTCTGGCGCCCCGCTGTCGAGCGCGGCACGGACATCAGCGGCTTTTGCGTGCTCGGCGCGTTCGAGCGCACGTGCGATCGCTTGCGGCGAGAAGACTTTCGCGAACGACACGGTCTTTATGTCTCTCGCAGGAAACCGGTCAGCGGGCTGGATGCTGCTGCCGTCGAGAGTTCCGCAGCCCGCCCGGCAAGCCGCCCCGTTCGGCCCGCCTCAACCGCAAGCCGGAATGCGTGCGCCATGCGTGCGGGATGCGCGGCGCTGGCAATCGCGGTGTTGACGAGCACGGCGTCCGCACCCATCTCCATCGCAGCAGCCGCGTGTGAAGGCACGCCAAGTCCCGCGTCGACGACGACCGGCACGAGTGCTTGCTCGATGATGATCGCGATGGCGGCCTCCATCTTCAGTCCTTTGCCCGAACCGATCGGTGCGGCCAGTGGCATCACAGCAGCCGTGCCCACTTCTTCGAGTCGCTTGGCGAGCACCGGATCCGCGTGGATGTACGGAAGCACGATAAACCCTTCACGCACGAGTTGTTCGCACGCCTTGAGCGTCTCCACCGGATCCGGCAACAGATAGCGCGCATCGGGGATGACCTCGACTTTGATCCACGGTGGAAGTCCAGCCGAACGAGCAAGGCGGGCGAGACGCACGGCTTCGTCCGCATCGGCAGCGCCCGAGGTGTTCGGGAGAATCAAGTAGCGGTCACGGTCGATAAAATCCGTGATCGGGTTTTGCGGCGCATCGAGATCGACCCGCCGGATGGCGACCGTGACCATCTCGGTGCCGGACGCAGCCAGTGCGTCAGCCATGACCTCGGGGCTTGAGAACTTGCCCGTCCCCACGATGAGGCGCGAGCCGAACGAGCGGCCTCCGAGGGTGAACGGATCGGTCACGTGTGAATTCTCCATGAGCGTTGCGAGCGTTTGTTCTTCTTCTCCGGGCCGTTCATTCCCGGCCGCACGGCGTCGACGCAGGAGAACCCTGCTGGTGCGAAGCAATCGGCCCCACGTCGCCTCCCTCTCGGCTTTGGGGGACGATGCATGCGCGCTCTTGCTACGAGGAGGCTCCATGGTCAATCGTCAGATCGACGTGATGGCAGAGCTCCAAAACGCGTTTTCGGTGCTCTTCAAGAATTGGGTGCTCGCCATTCCGACGGCCGTGGTCTACCTGATCACCGCGGTCCTCTTTTTCTTCGTCTTGGCCGGCGCGTTCGCGCCGCTCATGGCCATGAGCATGGGCGGCGCAGCGATGAACCAGAATCCGGGGGCTGCGCTTGGGGCTCTTGCGGCCGCAGGCCCGGCATTCGCGTTCTTCTTCATCGTGTTCATCTTGCTCGTGCTGCTGGCCCAGGCGGTCGTCATCGGCGGCGCGGAGCATGTCTGGCACGGGGAGCCGCCAGACCTCGCCCATGGCGTCGGCAAGGCGATGAGCAAACTGCCGCAACTCATCATCCTGTTCCTCATCGCGGCGGTGATCTCGGTGGTCTGTGGGGTGCTCGTCTTAGCGCTTGGGCTCGGTGTGCTGCTCGCCATCGTGTTGTTCTTCTTCTTCATGTATACACTGCCGGCGATCGTCGTAGGTAATGAGGGAGCGATTCAGGCGATGGGCACGTCCGCACGACTCGTCCGGGCGAATTTCGGACCAAGCGTGATGGCGTTTCTGGCGATCTTCGTCGTCAACCTCATCGCCGGCTTCATCTTGCAGATCTTCACGCACATGCTGCCGTTGCTCGCCGTGGTGGCGAACCTGGTCATCGGCGGCCTCACGAGCGCCTTTGCAGCGCTCGTCATCGTGCGTTTCTACGACCTGCTGCGCGCGTCCACGCCACAGGTCGCGCCCTGATGTGCGTCCTTGGTGAGCGCGAGACGAAAGCGCGATAGGTGAGCAAGTTCCAGCCGGCACATCCCGTGCCGGCTCTTCTTTCTGCGGCTCGTGTTGCGCTCGCGATGGGCGCGATCGCCCTCGTGCTTAGCGCGACCGGTTGCTCAAAGATCACCACGTCGACCGGCACGAGCGGCGGCAATGTGTCGACGCTGCACGGCATCGTCCGTCTCGCCATCATCGCCGAACCAAACACGCTCAACCCGGTGACGAGCGGGCTCATCCAAGAGGGTTACGTCGAAGGCGCTATTTTCGACGGGCTGGTCAAGTTCGACGACCACTCGAATCTGTTGCCCGATCTCGCGCTGCAAGTGCCGAGCCTCGCCAACGGCGGCATCAGCCGCGACGGCAAGACCATCACCTACCATCTACGCCACGACGTGACATGGCAAGACGGCGTGGCGTTCACGTCTGCCGACGTGGCGTTCACCTATCACACCTATATCAATCCAAAAGTCAATAGCTTTTACACCGCGTACTACGAACGCATCAAAGAACTCGACACGCCCGACCCGTACACGGTCGTCATCCACATGCGGCAGCCATGGGCACCGGCGCCCTTGGAGTTCTTCGAGCGCAACACCGGCGGTTTTGTCATCCCCAAGCACATCCTTGAGAACTCACCGGACATCAACACCGATCCGTTCGGCAAACACCCGATCGGTACCGGCCCCTACATGCTCCAGTCATGGGAGCACGGGTCGCTCATCTTGCTGAAGGCAAATCCACATTATTTCGGCGGCACGCCAAAGGTCGGTCAGATCGAGATCCATATCGTCGTCAATCCGAACACGCAGCTCGTCATGGTGGGCAGCCACGAGCTCGATGTCGCAGCGTATCTCGCGCCCGTGCAGTACGACCAGATCCGCAGGATCCCGGGCGTGCATGCGCTCCTGGTCACGACGTTGCTCGAGCGTTTTCTCACCTTCAATATGAAGCGCCCGCCGTTTGACGATCCGCGCGTGCGCCAAGCATTGTCGCTTGCCCTGGATCGTGACGGCCTCAATCAAAGAGCATACCTGGGCACGGCGAAAACTGCCCAGACGCTGATCCCGCCATGGAACTGGGCGTACGACCCGACAGGCGCGCCCGGCTATGATGTCGGGCAAGCCAAAGCACTGCTCGACCAGGCCGGCTGGGTCGCAGGTCCCGACGGTATGCGCGCGAAGGACGGCCGCCCGCTCTCGTTCGGGCTTCTCAATCAGACGGAGTCGAACGCACTGAGCACGATGGCGCAAGAGATCGAGCGCGCGTGGCGCAGCATCGGGGTCGACGTGGACATCCACGCAGTGCCGCGCAACGTCATCTACGCAAACCCAGAAGGATTGGCGACGGCCGGGAAGTTCGACGTGCTCATCGATGATTGGGAATCCGATCCAGATCCCGATCGTTCGCTGATCATCGAGACGCGGAGTTTTGCGCCCCATGGGTACAACGACGCGTTCTATTCCGATCCAGACGTGGATCGTTGGTCGGAGCAGGCCACAGCCAGCTACGATCAGACCGTGCGCAAGCCGTTGTACGCACAGATCCAGCAGCGCCTCAGCCGTGATCTCCCGTATCTCCCACTGCTATGGGAAGGCCGTATCTACGCGGTCAACACCGATCTGCGCGGCTTTGCGCCGTCGCCGGGATCGACCGATTTTTGGAACGTCGAAACGTGGCAGATCTGACTAGGGCTTGACGCCGAGTTTGGCCGAGATCGGTAGCGTGAGATTGCTCGAGTGCACCGGCTGCACTTTGTTCGCTGGATTGATGCGCACCATGGCCTGGTTCACCGCGATCGCCGCTTCGGATGTGCCGCAGGCTATCAGCTTCAGCTTGCCGCGGTGATTGATCACATCGCCGGCCGCATAGATCCCCGGAATGCTGGTCTCCATCGTGTAGGGATCGATCACGACACCGTTGCCTTCGACCTCGATGCCCCACGCTTTGATCTCACCGAGGTCTGAGACGAAACCGAGCGCGCACAGCACCTCATCGGTGGGAATGCGGCTTTCTTCCTTGGTTTTGCTGTGCACGATCGTTACGGCCTCGACGTTGCCGTCGCCATGCACCTCTTTGATCTCAAAATCGGGCTGACGGATATCGACGGATGACTTGCGCAGCTGCTCGACCGTGTGCGCGTGCGCGCGGAACTGCGAACGGTGGACGAGCGTGACCGCGGTCGCCCGTGGCTCGATGGCAAGCGCATAATCCACAGCCGAGTCGCCGCCGCCAACGATGACCACCCGCTTTCCCGCAAAGCGGTCGAAATTGCGCGCGTAATAGGTGACCCCGCGCTCTTCGAACTGCACGGCGCTGGCAGCTGGCAACTTCCGTGGCTTGATGGCGCCGATACCCGACGAGATCAAAATGGTCTTGGTGAGGTGTTCGCCCTTGTCGGTTGTGAGCGTGAACGTCTCGTCGCTTTGTCGCTCGAGGTGCGTCACGCGCTCCTCGAGGCAGACGGCATGCGGCCACTGCATCGCTTGTTCGACACACGCATTGATGAGGTCCTGAGCGATGATGGCCGGAAAACCGGGCATGTCGTAGACATATTTCTCGGGGTAGAGCGCGTAGAGCTGGCCGCCGAACTCGGGCAGCGCATCGATGACTTTGGCTTTTGCGCCGCGCATGCCGGCATAGAAGAGCGCGAAGAGGCCGGTCGGCCCGCCACCGATCACGGTGATATCAAAGCAGTCCACGAGATGCCCGTTTCGTGCGCCGAATCAAGCGTGCCTCTGCTGCTCGAAAGGTGCGTATGCATGACTGCGTCAACTCATTCGCCGAATGCTGCCTCCTCCACGAACCTATGCCGTCTGGCTCGCCGTCATACGCATCTACACCGGCGTCTTCTGGTTGTCGCATGGCGTGCCGAAACTGCTCAACCCGAAATTCGTCGGCGCTTCCGGCATGATGGCTGGCATGCTGCGCGAGGCGACCGGGCAGGGACATGGGCTGTACAATGATTTCCTCATCCACGTCGTCTTGCCGAATGCCGGCCTGTTCAGCCACCTGGTCGCCTGGGGTGAGACGCTGACAGGCGTTTCGTTGCTCCTCGGCTTGTTCACGCGTGTCGGCGGTGTGGTCGGCGTTTTCTTGCCGTTGAACTACTTCATGATGAAGGGTTCATATGGTGACATCACGGCGATCGGCAGCCTCGACATCGCCGCCGCCGCGCTGTCATTCATCCACGTGGTGCTGCCGACGGGGCTTGTCGCCGGTCTCGATGCCATGCTACCTCGGTCGCGGGTATCGCGACCGGTTGCGGGTGAACGCGGGTATAAGGGGTAAGTCTTCTGCCCCATCCCTTTAAGAGCAACGGACGCACGTCCGTTCTTTGGAGGTTCCTTCTATGCTCACCAAAGTGCAGAGGCCGACGCTCGACGATCTGGCCCTGTCTGCCGGCAAGCGCGCGCGCCTGCATCGCATGTTGTACGAGTATGGCCCGGCGAACGGCACGTTGTTGCTGTTGCCTATCGACCAGGGGCTCGAACATGGACCGGTGGACTTCTTCGACAATCCGGACAGCATCGATCCCGAGTACGAATATCAGCTCGCCATCGACGGGAACTATTCCGGGATCGCGCTGCACTTCGGCCTGGCGAAGAAATATTTCTATAAACACGCCGGCAAAGTGCCGTTGCTGCTCAAGATCAACGGCAAGACCAATATTCCGAGTGACGATGAGGCGTTTTCTCCGCTGACCGGTTCCGTCGAGGACGCAGTGCGACTGGGCGCCGACGCCGTCGGCTACACGCTCTATGTCGGCAGCCCGCGTCAAGGCGATGATATCGCGCAGCTCACGCGCGTCCGCGAGGACTGCGATCGTTACGGCATGCCGCTTGTCGTGTGGTCGTATCCGCGCGGCAAGGCGGTGAAGGAAAAAGGCGGCCAGGATTCGCTTTACGCCATTGACTACGCTGCGCGCGTCGCCTGCGAGCTGGGCGCGGACATCGTCAAACTCAACGAGCCCAAGCTGAGCGACAGCGACAAGCAGCCCAAGCCCTACCCGACGATTCAGTTCAGCGAAGCCGATGCGATCCGCAAGGTCGTGACGTCGGCGGGCCGGACGCTTGTGCTGTTGTCCGGTGGCAGTAAAGTGGGCGATGAGGACTTGCTGCGCAAAACGCGCGCAGCGATGGAGGCTGGCGTCACCGGTCTCATCTTCGGGCGTAACCTCTGGCAGCGGCGGCGTCCGGACGCGCTTGAGATCACGAACAAGATCCAGCAGATCCTCAAAGATTATAGCGGCTAGCGGAGCGTCTCCAAGAGGGCGTGCGTGATGCGCGCCGTCGCGCCCCACACCCGGTTGCCGTCGAAGGAGTATGCATACATCGGGCGCTGCGCGCCACGATGCTCGCGCATTTCCACTGACTCGACGCCTGGTTCTGATAACACCTCGAGCGGCGTCATGATGACCCGTGCGACCTCGAGCGGATCAGGCCGCAGCACGGGGATGCCGTCGATGAAACCGACCACAGGCGTGATGCGGTAGTTGCTGACGTGCGTCTCGACGTCGTCGAGCAGCCCAAGCACTTCAACATCTTGTGGCACGAGCGCGAGTTCTTCATTGGCTTCGCGAAGCGCTGCAGCGACGGGACCGTCGTCGTAGGCTTCAAACGAGCCGCCCGGAAAACAGATCTCCCCTTTGTGGTCCATCACGTCATGCGTGCGCTCGAAGAACAAGATGTGCGGCGTTGCACGCGACCCGAGCAGCGGCACGAGCACGGCAGCGCGACGCGCGCCCGAACGTGGATATTCCTGACGCGAGCGCGACAGCAAAAGCTCGCTTAGCCGCTCCACGATGGGCGGTCGCACGAGCGCCTCAGTTGAGGGAGAAGCGCGCGGGGAACGTCGACCGCTGCTCGGACCCTGCAGCGGGCTGCTCGGAGCGCAACCGCTCGATCTCCGTATCCAGGAGCGCGAGTTCGGCTCGTAGACGCTCGACCGCCGAACCCGCCTCAAGCAGCTCTTGCTTGACCGGCGATGCGACTTGCAGCGCGTCCGCGATCAGGTAGGATGATGCCGCTACGTCGCTCGGCAGCTCGATGCTCTCGATCTCCTCGCCGCGCGGCGCCAAAAGCGCAGCAAGATAGTCGCGCAGTCGTACGGTCGCCGCCTCACGCAAGCGACCAGCTTTGGCCTGCGGCCCGTCGACTTCTTCTAAGAATGAGATCTCCGCCCGCCAGAACGGCGTCGTGCCGATGACGCGCTCGATCCGAAATCGGCGCGTGCCTTGTGCGATCACAAAGAGCCGGCCTGCCGACAAGCGCGTGACCTTGCGGATCACGGCCACCGTCCCTACGTCGACGGGGTCGAGATCGTCCGCGCGCAGGCCGCTGCGATCGAGCAGCACACCGAAGGGCAACTCGCCATCGATGCACTGCGCCATCATCTCTTTATAGCGGTCTTCGAAGACGTGCAACTGCAGCATGGCGCCCGGCAGCAGCACCGTGTTCAGCGGGAAAAGATTGAGAACGTCATCCATCGTGGTGGCCTGCGGTCACGTGTCGACCGCGTCTCAAGCGTTACGCTTGGTGCGCAAATTCCTCCGCCCAGGCTTGGGCGATGCGCTCGAGCGTCAGTTCGTCGACCTGTTCTGGGTCGTCTTCAAAATCATCGAGCTCGGTCACCAGACGCAACAGCTCGGGCATCGGTACTTGTTTGGGGTCCTCGTCCGGAAACGCCTGAGCCAACTCGTACGCGATATCCTCAGTGTCTTGCCAAGTCAGTCCCATGCGCATCACCTCCCACGGACGGACGTGCGGACCCCTCGCTTTAGCATCCGCCACGTGAGGACCTTTAGCCGCCGCCAGGGCTTCATGAAACATTAACGCACGCGCGCAGTGCACGCGCTGGGCGATCGATCAGACGATGCCGAGTATGTTGTACCCCGCATCGACGTAGAGGACTTGACCGGTCACTGCCGACGACAGGTCGCTGGCCAAGAACACGGCTGCGCCTGCGACGTCTTCCGCTACCGCGTTGCGGCGCAGTGGCGCTTTGGCTGCCACGTCGCTGAGGATCTTGGAGAAATCACCGACCGCACGCGCGGATGCCGTTTTGATCGGGCCCGCGGAAATCGCATTCACGCGGACGCCGCCGAGCTCGCCCAAATCTTCGGCCAAATAGCGCACAGACGATTCGAGCGCCGCCTTGGCCACGCCCATCACGTTATAGTTGCGCACCGCACGCACGGAACCGAGATAGGTCATGGCCATCACCGATGCGCGCTCGGCGAAAAGCGGCTGCAGTCTCGCGCACAGCGCGACGAGCGAGTAGGCGCTGATATCGAGCGCAAGACTGAAGCCCGAGCGAGAGGTGGCGAAGTACTTGCCGGCCAGCTCTTCACGACGTGCGAATGCGAGCGAATGCACGAGTGTGTCGAGCTTGCCGAAACGCTGTTCGACGAACGATCCCAGTGCTGCGATGCTGTCGTCGCTGGCGACATCCGCGACGGTCGTCGGCGCATCGCCCAGCTCCTGCGCGAGCTTCTCCACGTCACCCCGCGTGCGGTCGCCTTCGTAGGTGAGGATCAGCGAGGCGCCGTGGGCATGCAGCGCTTTGGCGATGGCGGTAGCGATGCTCCAGCGGTTGGCGACGCCAAGCACGCACGCTTTTTTACCGGTGAGCAGGGCCATCCGCTGGCGCTAGCGCGCGTTGAAGCGGCTGGCGACGGCGTCCCAATTGACGACGTTCCACCACGCCGCGAGATAGTCGGCGCGACGGTTCTGATACTTTAGATAATATGCGTGTTCCCAGACGTCATTGCCCATGACCGGCACGAGCCCGCTTGACATCGGGTTGTCTTGATTCGGCGTGCTCGTCACGGTGAGCTTACCATCTTTGCCGCGGACGAGCCACACCCAGCCGCTGCCGAACTGCTTGGTGCCCGTCTCGTTGAAGTGCTTTTTGAATGCTTCGAAATCGCCGAAGGCGCCTTTGATCGCATCTGCGAGCGGCCCCGTGGGCTCGCCACCGCGCTTGGGCCCCATGATCGTCCAGAACATCGAGTGGTTGACGTGACCGCCGCCATTGTTACGCACGGCGGTGCGGATATCTTCAGGCACCGCATTGAGATCGCGCAGCAGATCTTCGGCCGAGCGCGAGGCGAGCTCGGGATGTTTCTCTATCGCCGCATTGAGGTTCGTGACATAGGCCGCGTGATGCTTGTCGTGATGCAGCGTCATCGTCTCTTTGTCGATGTGCGGTTCGAGTGCGTCGTAGGGATAGGGCAGCGGCGGTACTTCGAAAGCCATGTCGTTCCTCCACAAACTGGCGCGGCGGTACGGTGGGGTGTACGGATTGTACGCATGCGTCGCATCTCCTCGGACGAGGCGCATGGTTTCCCGCCGGATGTGTGGTACATGCTTGAGCCGAACATGAAGGTCACCGTGCGCTTCTTCGCTTCGCATCGTGAAGCCACAGGCTGTGCGAGCTACGAGGCCGACGTGCCGCACGGTGCTCGTGCGGCTGATGTGCTATCGCAGCTATGCGAGACATTCCCACGCTTGCAGCCGCTGGCGCACAATGCGGCATTTGCGATCAACCAGACACAGGTCGCCCCGGCATCCCCGCTCCATGACGGCGACGAGCTTGCCGTGCTCCCACCGATGGCCGGCGGATGAGCGCGGTATTTCTCGTCAGCGCTGACCCGATCGCCGAAGAGACGGTCAGCGCGCTTGTGTCAACGCCGGATGCCGGCGGTGTGGTGACGTTCGTCGGTCGCGTGCGTGACAATGCGCGCGGTCGCAGCGTGACCGCGCTCGAGTATGAAGCCTACGCGGAAATGGCCGAGTCGGTATTCGCGCAGATCGCCGCAGAAGCATCGGCACGCTTTGCTATCAAACAAGCGGCGATCCATCATCGCAAGGGCAAACTCGAGATCGGTGAGATCGCAGTCGTGGTCGCCGTGGCGGCCGCGCATCGCGGTCCGGCGTTTGAGGCCTGCGCGTACATCGTGGATCAGCTCAAGACCCGTGCACCGATTTGGAAAAAAGAGTTCGGCGCCGATGGCGCGGTGTGGGTGGAGGAACACCCCTGATCTACTGTGCCGGTACTTTGAAGAGCAACCCCACGCCGTAGAGCACGCCGCCGACGATCGCACCGGCAAGCGTCATCTCCAAACCGGATGACCACCAGCTGCGCAGCGTCACAAGCGATTTCAACGCCCCGACGATGAAGTGCGCGATCAGCGACACGATGGCAGCGACGATCATGGCGGGCAGCCCATGCATGAAGAAGAACGGCAGCACCGGGATGATCGCGCCCACGCCAGTGCTCACGCCCTCTGCGACGGCGGCCTCAACGGGGTTACCGGCAGCCTTCGCGCCGCCGAGTTCTTCTGCCGCCAGCACGTTCAACATGGCATCCGGCGTGCGTGACAGGCGTTCGGCCATCTCGTCTGCGTCCGCTTTGGGCATGCCTTTGAGCTGATAGAATAGCGACAGCTCCTCTTTTTCTTCCTCAGGGTGTTCTTCGATCTCGCGGCGCTCGCGCGCGAGATTCGCGGCGCTCACCTCGGCCTGCGACCGCTCGGCCAAAAACGCGCCGGTAGCCATGGACACGGCAGAAGCCACGGCGCCCGACAATCCAGCCGTCAACACAAAGCGCGACTCGCCGGTCGCCGCAGAGACGCCGGCGATGATGCCGAATACCGCTGCCAATCCATCGTTGGCGCCGTAAATGGCGCCGGCGATCCAGCCCGTACCGCCTTGGTGCCACTTCTCGCGACCAAGAATCCTGTTAAGCCGCGCCTGCGTGCCCGCACGACCGTCGGCTGGCGCCGGCGTGGGGAGCGAGGGCGTCTGTCCCTGCTGCAGATCGCGAATCGCGCCCGCGTGCGACTCTTCTTCGGCGCGTATCGCGGCCAAGAGCTCGTCCGTCTTGGCATCGCCGGTCGGCGCCGTGTAACGCTCGGCGATGTCCTGCGCTTCCGCCGCTTCGCGTTGCGCGAGTAGACGTCCAACCGGCGCCACGCGCGCCTGGAGTGCCAGCCATGGCGATAAACGCACCTGCGAGCGGTCGGGAATAGCGATACCAAGCTCAGTCATGCGCGCTTCGAGACGCTGACGGTGGCCTTCTTCTGATTCCGCCATCCGCCGCAAGATGTCAGCACGGCGCGGGTCTTTTTCACGCTTCACGAGCAGCGCGTAGACGGTGCTCGCCTCGATCTCAGCTCGCCAAGCGTCCAAGAGGCGCGGAGCGACGTCTGGTGCTGCCGGTGCGCGCTGGGGCGAAGCCATGACAAGGTTGTTCCTCACATTAGGTCAAGACTCCGTCGGTTCATGATCGCCAGCATTTTTGTCAAGGACGCGCGCCTTCGGCCGCCCTTGCGCATCCTTGTCTACGGCATCGTGTTGATATGCCTGACCTACGTGCTCGCCACAGCGCTTGGCGCGGTGTGCGCGTCATGCTTGGCGTCGACGCAGCCGGGCGCACTTGCCGCGCAGATGCTCGTCGGGGTGTGCACGGTCGCGCTGACGACGGTCTGGCTGCGACGGCGTCTCGATCGGCGTTCGGTCGCCTCGCTTGGGTTTGCCCCCAGAGGTCCGTGGTTGCGGTTTTTCGCTATCGGCGTTGTTTTCGGCGCAGCGATGCAGACGCTGGCGGTCGCCATCGAGGCCGTATCCGGATCCGCGCACATCGGCGCGCACGCCTCACTGCGCAACGACCTGCAGCTGCTGCCGCTCATGATCGTCGTGTTATTGGGAGCCGCGTTCACCGAGGAGCTGTCGACCCGCGGGTACGTGCTCCAAAACCTGTGGGAGGCGTGGGGTGAAAAGCCGGCTGTCGTGTTGAGCGCTGTGCTGTTCGCCGCTATTCATTCCTACAATCCGCATTTGCGCGAGCAGATGTGGCTGACCTGGGCTGGACTATGCGCCTTCGGAATTTTCGCGGCATGCAGCCTTGTCTGGACGGGATCGTTGTGGCTTGCGCTCGGAACGCACGCCGCCTGGAATCTCTTCGAGGGACCTATCTACGGGTTGCCGGTGAGCGGTCTTTTGCTCTCACCATCACCTGTGATCACCGTGTCCGTGTCCGGTCCCTCCTGGCTGACCGGAGCGAACTTCGGTCCGGAGGCCGGTGTGAGCTCCTTGCTCGCACTCGCCATCGGCGCGCTCGTCTTGCGAACGCTCTACCTAGGGGGCGCGTTCCGGGATCAAGCGGACACACGGGAAGCCTACGCGCGCGCTTAGCGGATCAAGCGGCCTTTCCAAAGCTGTCCTTTACCGGACTCACTGCGCCAGGCCGACGCTGCCATGACCGCAGCCGCGAAGATGCCGCCGACTGGCGTCAGAACGATCGCCATGAGATCCGTACGAAAGCCGATCGCGCGATCGCGGGTCGCTCGCACGACGGCGGTCGCCGCGACGCACGTCGCGCACGCAAGTGCGAGACGCCGCTGCGTGCGACCCAAGCGGCGCCGAAGCCGAGCAACGCCAAGTGCCGCAAGCAACGGGATGGGAAGCACGAGCATCGTCACACACCCCAGCACGAAGACGGCGGCCAGCCATAGCCGGCGGCGCGCGCCTTCATAGAAATTCTTGCGCCAGCCTTCCCACATCTCTTGCGCGCTTCGATACATACGGACGTGCACGAGGTGCGCGCCATCTGCCAGGCGGACGCGATAGCCAAAGGCCTTCAACCGCTCGGCGAGGTCGCGATCTTCTGCTATCGAGCCGCGCACTGCTCGGTGGCCCCCAACGCGCTCGTACGCCTCGCGGCGGACCAGCAGAAAGCCACCCGCCAAAAGGCCCGTGGACACGCGGTCGTCGTTGACCAAACAGGCGGGAATGCCTGAAAAGATGAGCGCCGCCATCGCCGGCATCACTTGGCGTTCAAGCCATGTCTGGCACTGGATGGTCGCTGACAACGAGAGCGCGTCAGCTCCAAGTTCGTCTGCTAAGGCAAGCCCCGCCGACAACGCCTGCGGCGCCATGCGCACATCTGCATCGCTGAAGAATAGCCACTCACTGTGCGCCTGGGTGGCCGCGGCGTGGGCAGCCCAGTTCTTGCCGACCCAGCCCGCGGGCGGTGGGCCGAAGCCAGCGACCGTGACGTTGGAATTGTTGCGCGCGGCATCTCGCGCGACCGTGGCCGTGGCATCGTCCGAACAATCGTCGGCGATGATGATCGATGCAGGACGATGCGTCTGGCGGAGCACATCGTGCAGCCACTGGCCGATGTGGTGCGCTTCATTGCGAGCTGGAACAATCGCGGTCACGCTCGCGTCAGCACGCGCGACATGCTCGTGCCGTGCGCGCGGCATGACGTGGCGGTCCCAGAGCGCCGCGAATGCCGCAGCGACAAACGATAGAGCGGCCACCGACTCTACAAAAAGCAGCGGGGCGAGGCACTTAGCCTCACCCCGCTTGGGATGTCGCGCCGGCTGAGCCTTGGTCAATAGCTCTCTTCCGGCTCGTCTGAGTACTCGTCTTCGTCCTCGTTGTAGCCTTCGTCCACATCCTCGTTCTCGTCATACCCCTCTAAGCCGACATCGGTGTCGTCTTCTTGGTCGAGCGGCGCATGTTCGATGGCCTCTTCATGGACGAGCACCGGCTTTGGCGCTCGGGTCGCGGCGGCACCATTGGTTCGCGCTGCGCTCGAGGTGTGTTTGGGCTCAGCCTTGGCCGGCTTTGCCGCTCGCGCGGTCCGTTGCGCTTTGGTGGTCTTCGCCCGCGATGTCGCCTTGACGGCGCTTTTCCCGCGAGCCGGCGCACGCTTGGTCGCGCGACTCTTCGTCTTGGTCGCGGTCCGTTTTGTCTTCTTCGCCGGTCGTGACGCGGCGCGCGTTCGAGATTTGCGCTTCATGTGCGTCTCCTAGAGGGGCTCGTACTTTGGGCCGCCCGCTTGTCGGGTCGCTCAGGACTCTCCTGCAAGGCCCTGGGAATTCATTTCGGCGACCTTTTGCAGCACCGCGTCGGCGTGACCCGGCACTTTGACGGCCTCGAAGATATACCTGATGATTCCCATCTTGTCAATGATAAACGTGGTTCGTTTGGCATTCCCGTTGGGATCGGGCAGTACGCCGAGCAGGGTACAGATCTTACCGCTAGGGTCGGCGATGAGCGGCGTGTTCAACTCGTTGACCTTGGCGAACACACGATGAGACTCGACGGTATCGCGCGAGATGCCGATAGTGACCGTGTCGAGTTTGGCGAAGTCAGCAGACCGCTGACTGAAGTCACGTGCTTCGTTGGTTCAGCCAGACGTCATATCTTTGGGATATGCCCACAACACGATCGATTTCGCGCCGCGGAAGTCTGCCAGATTCAGCGCGCCATCTTGCGTCTGCGCATTGATGGCCGGCAATGGTTCACCGATCGTCACCGTCACACGCTATCTCCTCTGTGGTACCAGCGGCCGGACCTCGAAGATCTGATCGCCGACCGCCACCGTTTGCGCCGTGCCGCCGACGGGAGCGAGGACCGCTCGCAACACGCAGCTGCCGACCTTGTCATCTTTGATGTAGATCTGCCCTTCATACAGCGTGTTGCTGCTCTTGGCAAACGTCTTGGCTTCGAACTGGTCGCCCCAGGAATGTCCTGCGAGCACAAGCCCAACGCGGCATTGCCCGACGAACGCCGTCTGAAAGTAGATCGCGATGTTGATGACGTCACCGGGATTGTAGACGTCTCTGCGCGGCGTGACCTCGACTCGCTCTATCTGCATACGGCCGCTGGCGTTCGCGCCGGGGGCGGTTCGACCTTGCGCCGAATGAGCGTTTTCCATGTTTGACGGCCTCGTGCAGCGCCTCGCCGCGATCGTCGGCCCCGATCACGTGACGACCGCTCCCGGCGACCTCTCGAACTATCAATATGATGGGTCGGCTGATAGCGCCCTGCCGCAGGTGGTGGTGATGCCCGGCAGCGCCGAGGAGGTTACTGCGATCGTGTCCGCCTGCACGGCGGCTGGGTGTCCCTATGTGGCGCGCGGCGCAGGGACGGGGCTTTCGGGAGGCGCCGTTGCGGAAGCTGGGGGCGCGGTCATCGCCATGGCGCGCCTCAACCGCATTTTGGAGATCGACTGCGCCAACCGCTTGGCGATCGTCGAGCCGGGCGTCGTCAACGCGCACATCAGCGACGCCGTGCGTGCGCACGGATTGCAATTCGTGCCCGACCCTTCGAGCCAAGCGGTCTGCACGATCGGCGGCAACCTCGCGGAGAACTCCGGCGGACTGCATTGTCTTGCGTATGGCGTCACGTCGCATCATGTGCTCGGCTGTGAAATCGTCACGCCGGATGGAGAGCTCGTCTGGCTCGGCGGCCGTGCATACGACGCGCCCGGCTACGATCTACTGGGCGTGTTCATCGGTTCGGAAGGCACGCTCGGTATCGCCACCAAGGTTGTGGTCAAGCTGATGCCGCTGCAAGAAGACCGGCGCACGCTCTTGGCGGCGTTCCCCACGGTCGAACAAGCTTCTGGCGCGGTATCGGCGATCATTGCCAGTGGCATCATCCCCGCTGCGCTCGAGATGATGGATCAGCTCTCAACCAAAGCGGTCGAGGCCTACGTGAATGCCGGCTTTCCGACCGATGCGGGCGCCGTGGTCATCGTCGAACTCGAAGGCTTACGCGGCACGCTGGAGGAGCTCGTGCAGGACGTGCAGCGCATCTGCATCGCGCACGGTTCGCGGGAGGTACGTCAGGCGCGTGACGAGGCTGAGCGCGAGCGCATTTGGCTTGGGCGCAAGAGCGCATTCGGCGCGATGGGCAGGCTGGGATCGAGCTACTACGTGCAAGACGGCGTGATCCCCAGAACCAAACTCCCAGAGGTGGTGAGCGAGGTCGCCGCGATCGCCGAGCGCTATGGTTTGCTCATCGCCAACGTCTTCCACGCCGGCGACGGCAATCTGCATCCGCTCATCGTGTTCGACGAGCGCACGCCGGGCGATTACGAACGCACGGTGGCGGCGGGAGCCGACATCCTTCGCGCCTGCGTGCGCCATGGCGGCAGCATCTCGGGCGAGCATGGCATCGGCATCGAGAAGCGCGATTGCATGACGTTGCAGTTCAAAGCAGCCGACCTGGATCTGATGGCACGATTGCGTGCTGCGTTCAACCCCCGTGGACTGTGCAACCCGGGCAAACTCTTCCCAACCTCGCGACGCTGCGGCGAGAGCGCACGCACGGTCGCACGTGGTGCGCTTGCCCCCGAGATGGTGGACGCTGCGGGGCCGGCATTTTGATGAGACGCTCTTCCGAACTGCGCGCTTTGAACATCCCCATCGCTGACGAGCTCGCCAAGCGCTCGGGGAGCCGTCCCCGTGTGCGCCCGGCGGAATGCGAGCCATACGCTGTCGCCGGCGTCGTGCCCACGCTTGTTTTCTCACCGCGCACGGTCGCCGAGGCATCGAAGATCGTCACGGCGCTCGCCGCCGAGGGCGCGTCGATCGCCATTCGTGGCGCCGGCACGAAGAGCTATCGGCCTCCACATCCACATGCGCTGGACGTCGTGCTCGAGAGTTCGCGCTGCGCCGGTATCTCAAACTACACGCCGGCGGATCTCACGATGACGGTCGCAGCCGGCACGCCACTGCATGTCGTGCAAGAAACGCTCCGCCCGTACGGGCAGTTCTTTCCGGTGGACCCGCCGTTTGCCGCACAGACGACCATCGGCGGCACGCTCTCAGCCGGCAGCGCTGGTGCGTTGCGCCAGCGCTATGGCGCGCCGCGCGATAACGTGCTTGGCATGCGAGTCTGCTTGGGGGACGGAGCGATCGCCTTCACCGGAGCGCGCGTGGTCAAAAGCGTCGCCGGTTATGACATTCCCAAGCTCTTCGTCGGCGCATCGGGCACGCTGGGGTTCATCGGCGAAGTGACCTTGAAGGTCGCTCCGTTGCCGCGGTGCGAAGCCGGCGTCGCGGCGACGTTTGTGCGATGCGAGGAGGCCTGCGAGGCAGCGCGTCGCATCGCTGCATCTCCGTTGCTACCGATGGCGACCACGCTGCACGACGGCCACACGCGCCGCCATATCCGAGCGCTCGGATCGTCAAGCCAGCCGTGGACGCTGCTCGTGCGCTGTGGTGGCAGCCGGTCTGCCGTCTTGCGACAACAAGAGGGGGTGATCGCGTCCATGCGAGCGTGCGGCGCGGCGACGATCGAGACGCTTGATGCAGACCGATTGCATTTCTGCTGGCAGGACGTCGTTGAAGCCGCCGGTGGCGCAGCCTACCCCGCTGATCGCACGCTCGTGCTCGCGATCGGCTCGCTGCCTACCCAGGTGGCAGATGTTTGCGCCTCGATCACCGCGTTGCTCCCGGCGGCGGAGATCACTGCACATCCAGCGACCGGCATCGTCTACGCGCACGTTCCCTGGCCTGGCGCGGGCGATCCGTCAGCGCCGCATGAACGGCGGCTTGCGGAGCGAGCGGCGCGGTCGCTCTTGGAACAATTCTCAGCGCAAGGCCACCATGTCAAAGTTCTCAGTGCGCCAGTGGAACTTGGCACGCTGGTTGCACCGTTGTCGCAAAGCGCGCCCGTTGCGCTCATGCGACGGGTCAAAGCGGCGCTCGATCCCAACGGCACGTTTGACCCGGGCCGCTTCGTCGCAGGCATCTAGGCGCATGGCCGATCGCGGATACATCGGCGAACAACATCCGCAATTGTCCGCGCTCGATCGCTGCACGCGCTGCGGCCTATGTGAGCAGGCCTGTCCGACATATCGCCTCGAGCACTACGAGCCGGACTCCCCTCGCGGGCGCATCTTTCTCATGAAGGAAGTGGCTGAAGGCCGGGCTGCGGTTGATGCCAATCTCGCCGAGCACCTGTATCGCTGTCTTGGCTGCCGCGCGTGCGAGACCGCGTGCCCGTCGAGCGTGCCGTTCGGCGAATTGTTGGAGGACGGACGCTACCAAGTGGAGCTCCACGGCGAGCTCGATCCCAAACGCTGGGGCTGGCGGACGTTCCGCCACTTGGCATTCGAAACGGTCTTGCCATCGCGCACCTTGTTCACGATCGCCATGCTGCCCGCACAGATCGTGCAACAGTTGCCGCCGTTACGGGCGCTACGCTTCTTGTTCCCGCGGCGCAGTCTCTTGCGCAAAGCCTTGAGCATGATCCCACCGGCATCAACCGCGGGCGGGGCGGTCAAAGCCGGCACAGTGATCGAAGCCGAGGGCACGCGGCGCGCTCGTGTCGGCCTGTTCACCGGTTGCGTGATGGATGCACTTTTTGCCGGCGTGCACGCGGCGACAGCGCGCGTGCTTGCGCGCAACGGTTGCGACGTCGTCGTTCCGAGCGGGCAGTGGTGCTGCGGCGCATTGAACGTCCACGCTGGTGAGCGCCGCCATGCGACGGAGATGGCGCGGGTGAACCTCGCCGCATTTGCCGACCCAACGCTCGATGCGATCGTCGTGAACTCAGCCGGTTGCGGCGCGATGCTCAAGGGATATGCGTCGCTGCTCGATGGCGATGCACAAGCACAGCGCTTTGCCGAACGCGTCAAAGACGCAAGCGAGTTCTTGTTCGAGCTCGGACTGCGGCAGGGTTTGGGTCCCGTATACGAGCGGGCGACGTATCAGGATGCCTGCCACCTCGCGCATGGTCAAGGCATCCGCCAAGCACCGCGGGCGCTGCTCGTGCAGATCCCGGGCCTGAAATTTGTGGAGCTGCCCAATGCCGATCGTTGCTGCGGTGCGGCGGGCGTTTACAACCTCACCCAGCCGGACCGCTCCGCAGCGATCCTCGAGGAGAAGGTTCGCGACATCGAGGCGACGGGGGCCCAAAGCGTCGTCACCACAAACCCGGGCTGCGCCATGCAGCTCCAGGCCGGCCTCGCCGAGCGGCGTTTGCAAACGCGCGTCTGCCACCTCATCGAGATGCTCGATCGTTCGTACCGGTCAGGTCCGTAGGATGGAACGGCACTCGAACGACGAATGTGTGGCCGGGCCCCACATTACATGAGGACTCCAATCACGTTTGGAGGCTTTGTGTACGTCCGGCGTGCGCCGGGCACCGACCACTATAGAGCGCGGGGCAGGGCACTTCTACCGTGCACAAGAGGCGCGGAGAACCTGTCACAATGTCCGCGGGACGCAGGTCATATCAGCAGGGATGCTAGCATAAATGGGCTCTTTGCAGCCTTTTTCGGGAGGCCCGCCGCTTCGGCCGGGCGAGCAGCAACCGGTTGTACAGCGAACACCGGCTGAGTCAGCACAGCCGAGTTTTTTCCGCTCGGGATCACAATTCTATTCACGGCTGCTCACGCTGTCATCCGGCCCCGAAGATCATTTCTTCGCGAACCTGCACGCCGTCGTCCGTGATTTCATGGACGCGCCCATTTTGGTCGCCGCGACTGCCGATGTGACGGCACCGGATGGCTACCGGCTGCAATATCAGCGTAACCTCGACGAACGCGACGCGCTGCCCGTCGTCGACCGCAAATTCGTCAATCAGGCGTTGCGCGGTGGACGCGCGATGCTCTTCGGCCGGCTGCCGAAGCTGCCGACCGGCGGCTACTTGCAATCGACAGGCGACGGCGCAGGTTCCGTGCTCGTCGCGCCCATGCGCCACGATGGCAAGATCCTGGGCTACATCGCATTACGATCGCGCCGTGAGGGCATGTATGGGGATCTCGAGCTTGAGTATCTGACGGCTGCTGCGGATCTCGCGGCGATCTCCGTTCGCAGCAAACTGCTGGGCGATGAAACGCGGGCACGCAGCACGGAGCTGCGCCTCATGCTCGAAGCCGCTCGCGCGCTGTCCGCCGAGCGCGACCTGCGGCGCTTGTTCTCGCGGCTGCATCGGCTGGTCGGTAACGTCATGGACGCGGGCACGTTCTACGTCGCCCTTGGTT
>JAFANK010000028.1 GCA_019232725.1 Vulcanimicrobiota bacterium
TCTGCGTGCCGTAGGCGTTGAGCTCCGCGTACACCCTCGCCACCTCTTGCAACGTGAAGATCTGGCGTGTTCCGGGATATTCACCCGGGTTGAGATTGCGGTTGACGACGATGCCGTCGACCGGCGAGATGATCGTCGCCTTATCGATCTGCGCTTGCAGTTGTTGCACCGCGGCCGCGGCTTGATCGATGTTGGCCTTCTGCATCCCTTGGGTCTGCGTGCCGTTGGCCTGCTGGTTTTCGATCGCTTGGTTGAGGGCGGCCTGCGCTTGGGCGACGGTGGTGCGCTGCGTCTGCACTTGCTGTGCGGAGATGTAGCCTTGTGAAACCAGTTGCTGGTCGCGCGCAAGATCCGACCGCGCGAGGTCGAGCGCCGCTTTCGCCGACCGGACTTGGTCGCTTCCCTGGCTCACGGCCAGCGTCGCCTGGTATTGGGTTTGCTCCAGATGCGCTTGCGCTTGAGCGATGTTGGCGCGTAAGTCGGCGGTGTCGAGCAGCGCCAACGCCTGGCCGCGATGCACGCTGTCGCCTTCATTGACGTAGACGGCGTCAGTGGGCTCTTGCAACGCGCTCGAAAGCGCCACGTTTTGAAATGGCGCGATGATGCCCGACAGGTTCAGCCCCGGGCGCACGGTACGCACTTGTGCGGCGGTCACCTTGACCGATTGCGGCGGTGGTGTGGGCGCTTGCTGTTTGGCACATGCACCGGAGACGACGAGGCATAAGCCAAGCAAGCACCGCGATAGAATTCTTGTCGTAACCATCTCGTTCAATGGGACAGTATATCACGCCGGCCTGAGAAGACCTTGGGGACCAAAGCCTGTCAACCAGGCGGACGCGCCTGCTGATTTCGCTGTATGTATAGCCCGAGCGCGGGCGCGAAGTTCAGCGACGGCAACGCTGCCGCTCCATATCCCGTCGCCTTGATGTCATCCGCCGAACCGGTTGCGACGCGCGCACAGTTCAACAGCGCAGGAACGGCGACGGGTGCTTGCGGTTGCAATTCGAGCCAATAGCCTTTGGCTACTGCATGCGGGGTCACGGCCCAGCCCGCTGGTTGCGCAGGCGTCGCCTGCCCTGCGTTCTTTGATTGCACGTATGCGGAAAGACTTGCAAGCAGCGATTGCGCGACCGGCTTGAGATCGCTCGTGCAGCGATCGGACTGGACGAGTGCAAGCGGCTGCTGCGGTGGCGACGTGGGCAGCTTGTACACGCGGAACTGCTCTTCGCCCGGCGGCGGCGGTTGGCGCACGATGTAGAGACCGGCCGCCGGTGTGTAGGCAAGTGGCGCACGGAAAAACGAGCTGGCCTGCGGCACGTAGAGGTGCAAGGCGTCGGCCTGTTCTTTTGTGCCCACGTGAATGGGCGCGCATCCTAAGAATCCGCGCAAGCCGGTGAACGTTTGCGGGGTAAAGGTGAGCGCGTAGGTCGTCTGCAGCGCGTGGTAACCAACCGTGAAGCCGGGAATCGCGGGCGGTTGTGACGGCAAAGCGTCGGGATACCCCGCCGCGGTTTTTTGGGCTTCGACGGCTTGCACGTATGTTTTCATGCCGGCCAGCGTCTGCGCGGCTTGCGGCGCCGCTTCTTGGGTGCAATTCGGGCGGCTGCTTTGCACCGCGAAGGGATCTGTGGGCGGCGTTTGCGGCAGGGGCGGGAGGCTTGCGAAGATCGAGCGGCCGCCACCCGGGCCTGCGTTACCGCCCCCAGTCGATCCGGCTGAAGTCCCCGGTCGATTTGCGGGCGCTGCGGCCACCTGGGTCTGCCCGTAGCCGATCTTGACCGAGTAGGTCACGTTGAGCTGGCGCGGTGCGAGCGGTCGCCCGATCTGCTCGAGCGTTCCCGCATCCAGTGTCGGCGGCCCGACGGCATAGGACGATGACGCGAACTCATAACCGAATTTGTTGAAGATATTGCTTTCCGCGATCGTCAGCGAGCCGTGGGTGAAATCAAAGTCAAGGCCGGCGTCTGCGGTCACATACCCGGGAAGATAATTGCGATTTCCCGGGCTCGTGTAGCGAGCATCGGCCAGCAGCTCGAGCGGCGAGTGCGGTGCGCGCAGATCGAAGGTGATGCCCGCTTGGTGGAGCGGCACGCCCGGCAGTTGCTGGCCCGAGATGATCGGCGAGTAGGGATTTTCGAACATCGGATCTTGTGAGATCGGCTTCACCACTTGCGTCGTCCAAAACGGCTCGGCTGCGAAGCTGCGCGTCAGGTTGACGTCTCCGCTGAGCTGGAATCCCTGATAGACCATGGTCACGCCCGCGACCGGCACGTTGAGATACAGATTAGTCGGGCCGAATGTGCCGGTCGGATTGCCGCACACGCTATCGGACTGGTAGATCTCCTGTGCAGTGCCGAAGTAGCCTGGCGGGAAATATCCCGGCGGGAGCGCGGACCCGTTGACGAGCGCGTTGAGCAGCGTGTCGTATTGCACTTGATGGTAGGCGGACCCCGTGAGCTCGCCGATCGCGCCAAAGCGATGCTGCCAGGTGGCGCGCGCGGTGAGACCGGTCTGATTGCCGGCGCTCTCGCCTGGACCGGAACCAAAGCCGACGGGCCCGCTACATTCGAACTGCAACGATGCAGGATCGGTGAGCACGCCGAAACGCGCCGGCCCCGCTCCATTGCTGCCGTAATCGAGGTTGCCGGCAAACGCATCGGACGAAGTCGGCGTCCAGCCTGCTTGGATGCCGGCGAGCAACGACGCTCCCATGCGGTTGGAGTTCGCGGCACCGATGTGTTCGCCGAGCGTGAGATGGTTGTTCGCGTGGATCGTGTCGACGACTGAGAACGACGAGTACGAACTCGTGGCCGAGCCGGTCGAGAACGCCGACGCACTCGGTATCAGTGGCACCGAGCTTGAGGCTTGTGACGTGGCGTTTAGCTGCAGCGAGATCGTGTGTTTTTCTTTGGCGGGCAATTGGGCTGAAAGGGCCGCGCCCCGGGTCGTGCCGCTGCTCGCAGAACCGAACGGTGCATAGACGCCTGCGATGTAGCGTTGCAGCAGGTCGTGACTTGCGCTCGACTGCGTGCCATACAGCGAGAGCTGCATCGTGGTCATGCCCACGAGGGCCGTGTCGGCGAGCGATTCAAGCGCGAAATGATTGTCGTTGTAATTGCCGGGGCCGTACCCGCAGGGCACGACGCCGTTGAAGACGTTGCACAACGCGTCGCGGTAGCCGTTCGATGAGAGGTATGTCGCCGAGACGGAATTCGTGCCGCCGACAAGGGTGCGCAGTTTGATGAGGTCGCCGCCTGTCTGGGACGCACCTTGATGGGTGTAGTCAAATCCGCTTGCATCCAGGTACTTCTGCTCGTCGAGGAGGTTGACGCTCCCGCGGAAGGAGTGGACGTAGGCCACGCCCAGATCGCCGACCGAACCCTGCATCGAGAGGATCGTCGACGATGCGCTCAAGTTGCCGAACATCTGGCTCACGCCGAAGACCCAGCTGCGCGTGGGCTCGAGCGTCCGATAGTTGACCGAGCCGCCGAGCGCGCCCGCGACCGGGTTGAAGCTGACCGACGCACCCGAGAAGAGATCTGACGAGATGCTGCGGAGGTCGCCTGCCACGCCGGGGCTCGACAGCGGTATGCCGTCGAGCGCAAGCTGCGTCTGCGACGCATCGTGACCTTCGAGCGAAATGGTCTCGGCGGCATTGTCGTCGGTCGAATCGGTGCCGACGGACACGCCTGCGAGCTTGCCCAGCGCGTCGTTCAGCGTTGGCGAGAGCTTGCGGATCGGGCTATCTTGGGTGACGCTCTCGCTCGAGATGTTCGCGCTCGACCGCACGGTGACCGTGCCCAGCGAGGTGACGCCGGACGCGACGACCGCCAAGTGCACGTCGACGGATACCGTCTTCCCATCACCGACTTCAAACGAAGCAGTCGTATCGGTTTGATATCCGGACTTCCCGATGCGCGCTGTGTACACGCCGGCCGGCACGTCGTGGAAGACGACCTGGCCGGTTGCGGTCGTCACTTCGCTCGTCATGATGGGTCCGTCGAGCAGCACGCGCGCAAGCGGGATGGGCTTGGACGTCGTCGCGTCGGTGACGATGAGGACGATCTGACCCGAATCGTCCTGCGCTTGGGCCGCCGCAAGGGGTGCCCACAGGCCCAGCGCGATGGCAAGCGCGAAGCCGGCGAGATGACGTCGTGTGAGGCGCACGAAGCCAGACGTTCGAGCACTCTGCACTATGCTCACGAGGGCTCTTGGTATCACGCGTGTAGTCTACTCGGGACGGCTTTGACAGCCTTGAGAAAGGCGGCCACAAGCGTGAAGGGCGCGTGAGAAAGGGAGGAGCGGCTTTCCGAGGGTCGTTTGAGGTTCACCGTGTATACTTTCATTACTATGCCCGGACAGTCGAAGATCCTGGTCGTTGACGACGAGCGCCCGATGCGGGAGATGCTCCGTCTCGGGCTCGAGCGCCAAGGCTATGTGGTGCAGGATCTGCCCGATGGCCGAGGCCTCCAGGATGTGGTCGTGCAGTGGCAGCCTGACGCCATCATCTTGGATGTCATGATGCCCTTCGCTGATGGTTTCGCCCTGTTGCCGATGATCCGGCGCACCACCCAGGCTCCCGTGATCATGCTGACCGCCAAGGGCGATGTCGGCGACCGTGTGACCGGGCTGGGCCTGGGCGCCGACGACTACGTCTCCAAACCGTTCGCCTTCGAAGAGCTGGTAGGCCGGATCGAAGCCGCGCTGCGCCGCCCGCATATCTCCGCACCTGCCTTCTTGCGCTTTCGCGACCTCACCGTCAACCTCAAGACACGCGAGGTGGAGCGCGGCGGGCATCCTGTTGCGCTCACCAACAAGGAGTTCGCACTGCTGGTCGCGCTCATGCGCGAGCCACGGCGAGTGTTCAGCAAAGAAGAACTGTTGTCGCAAGTGTGGGGTGAGGATTTCGACGGCGAGGTCGGCAACGTCGAAACGTACATCTCGTATCTGCGCGCGAAGGTCGACACCGACCCAGCACAACGGCTCATCCACACGATCCGCGGCGCCGGCTACTCGCTGAGGAGCGAAAGCTAGAGCTGAGCTACTAGGCTTGGCTGATGATGATGCGGGCGTGACGCGCGAGGCCGCTGAGTTCGAGCAAACGCGCGAGCCGCTGCTCCGCGAACACGGTGACGGCATGCCCACCGGTGCCGAGATCCCGCACGACTTTGCTCAAGATCCCCCAGGCTGCTGAGCCTGTCGCTCGCGTCCGACGAAGGTCGATCGCCGCCGCACTGCGCGGTGCGCGCCGAGCGCGTTTGTGGAAGCGCCGCATCGCGCGGCAGCTGGCGGCGTCGAGTACTTCGTCGAGCACGAGCGTAGATGCCGGAGGGTGGATCTCGTCGTGCGTTGTCGTCGCGTGCATTGGTTCCAAGGAGGTGGGCGGCGGATCGGTGTCATCCGCCGCCACGACATAACGCTAGCACGGTAAGCTCAAAAACTTCTGGGAAGGTGGGCGCCACGTAAAGTGGCGCCCCTACACACCTAGTTTTGGGAGAGGTGGTGCCAGGCGGGCAAGCGCAGCTCGACAGTCGTGCCCTTGCCGAGCTGCGTCTCAAGCGACACGGAGCCACCCGCCCGCTCGAGCGCGCGCTCGACGATCGCAAGCCCAAGCCCAGATCCGGAGACGCTGCCGCCCGTCTCTCCGCGTGAGAAGCGCTCGAAGGCTCGAGCGCGGACGTCGGGGCTCATGCCTGGACCGTCGTCCGAAACGGTGATGTACACGTCATCGTCTTTTGAGCGCACGCGGGTGCGCACGGTTGCGCCAGGCGCATACTTGATGGCGTTGTCGAGCAAGTTGCCGATCGCCTCGTGCAGCTCGCTTTCCGATACTTGGACGAACGAATCGCCTTGCACGTCCGTCTCCAGCGTGGAACCGTTGGCGAGCGGGCGGAACGACTCGACGACGCTTTTGGCCACATCCGCAGCGTCGAGGATCTTCACATCGGCCGGTTCTTGGCTCTCGAGCCTGGTCAGCAGCAAGAGTTTTTGGATGAGCGTGCTCATGCGCTTGCCCTGATCGTCGATCTCGTTGAAAACGCGGCCGGTCAAGGCGTCATGTGTCTGCCCGCTCTGGCGCAACAGCTGGACGTATCCCATGATGACGGCGAGCGGCGTGCGCAGCTCGTGACCCGCATCGGCGACGAATTGCCGGATATTGGTCTCCAGCTCACGCTGGTGCGTCGCCGTCGTCTCGGCTTGCGCGGCGGCTGCGTTGTAGGCCTCAGCAAGCTCGGTCGCCACTTCGTCTTGGGGGCTGAAGGTCTCGATGCGCGCGTAATCGCCATGTGCAAGCCGCAACAATCCGCCGCGCAGGCGCTCGAGCGGCCGTAACGCTCCGCCGAAAAGCCGCGCCGTCAAAAACCACACAAGCAGGAACGTGATGGCGACCACGACCGCGACCGTCCGGCGCTCGAGCGATTGGACCGCCGCTAACGCATCGCGTGGCGGCGCGAAGATCACAAACGCGCCGTCGATATGCACGATCGATGACGGGGAGTCCACGCCGCCGAAAGGCCAGCGGAAGAACGTGGTGTTCGGCGTGAACGGCGGATGCATGCCGTAGATGAAGCCGCGGAATTCACCTGGTCGTGCGCTTCTCGTGCCGGGTGGTGGCGGTATGTCGGCGGGCGGGCGCATGCGGGGCGGCCGCGCCCCGGCAAGAGTGGAGTTGCCGGCGAGCAACGTGCCGTTGTCGTCGACAACCGCAGCCGTGTAGCCCGACGTGCTGTCGATGCGTTCGACGATCGCCTGGGCGATCTGCGTGCGCGAACGGTGTTGGGTGGCCAGCGCAGCGGCCGTGTGCTGCACGTCGTCGGCGATGCGCGCGCGATTATTGGCATCGAACCAGATGCTGGGCGCCGCTTGCGACAACGCCCACGACGCGACGCCGTACACCGCGAACGCCGCG
>JAFANK010000039.1 GCA_019232725.1 Vulcanimicrobiota bacterium
CTGTTATCGGGCGACCGCTTGATGCAGCTCGTGCAGATCCTCGAGCGTGTTCAGCGTGACCGCGTCTTTGACATGGTGCTGAGATGAGCCCATGTCCTTATGCATCGTGGAAGCTTTCTCATCAGAGTGATGGTAGCCCAAGATCGCCTGGTTGTGCTTGCGGATCGTGTCGGGATCCGTCTTGCCTTTCTGGCGCACAAACTCTTCGAACTCGACGTAGGTCGGCTTGCGCGTGCGGATGTAGGTGATGACCTCGTCCTTTTTGAGGCCTAAACCCTCGATCGTCATCGCGTCAAAGCCGGAACCGCATTCGTCGTAACCTTCCGGCAACACGCCGGCGGCAGCGAGCGTGAGCTTCGTCCACAAACGGGGGAGATGAACGGCACCGAGCGGGCCGGCCGTGCCCGAGCTGATGAGCGGGGTGATCTTGGTCTGGGATGCTACCGCCATGGGATACCTCCTTTTGGTTCAGCGGCGAATAGTGCGTGAACGATTGTTGTCGAAGCGCTGGTCAAGCCGTGGCGTGCTCGCGCGCGCGCCGCGACGGGAAGGTCAGTTCGGCTATGCCGGACTTGTCAAGCTCGCCCAGTCCTTGCGCCACCATCGTATCGAATTGCTCCTTGGTCGCCTGCGCAAGCGGCACGCGAAGCCCGGCCTCCTTGGCAAGCGCTACCGCGATGCCGGAATCCTTTGCCGCATGCGCAGCGGAGAAGTAACAGTCATGAGCGCGATTTTGCATGTCTTCGCCGTCGGTGACGAGCACACGCGACCCCGCACCGGTCTGCGAAAACACCTCGCGCAACATGGTGAGATCCAAACCCAACGCTTCGCCCAAGCCGAGGCCTTCCGCAAGCCCCGCTGTGTTGATGTTCATGACCATGTTCACAAGAGCTTTGACCTTGGCCGCTTCGCCGGCCTTGCCGACATAGGTGAGCGACGAGCTCATCTTTTCGAGGATCGGTTGCGCACGCTCGAAGGCCTGTTTGCTGCCGCCGACCATGAGGTAGAGCGTGCCTTCGCGCGCCTGCGGAATCGAGCTTGCCATGCATCCTTCCAGGCTCTGCGCGCCGTGTTCCGCGGCCAACCGTTCGACCTCCACATGCACAGCAGGCGATATGGTGGCGCAATTGATGAAGAGCCGTCCATTGGCACCAGTGAGCAGGCTATCACCGCTTTGCGCGAAGATGGTGCGCATCGCCTTGTCGTCGGTGACGACGGTGATGATGACGTCGCTCAGTTCCGTGACGCGAGCGAGTGACGAGGTCGGCTCGGCACCGACTTCAGTGGCGACGGCAGACGCAACGTCCGCGCGCAGATCGTAGACGGCGGTGACGGGGTAGCCCACATCGTGGAGCCGGCGCGCGATATTCGCGCCCATGCGGCCGGCACCGACGATACCGATGCGTTCCTTATGTGCCATCTGCTCGCTCCTCGATGCGTCGCGACCAGCACCAGTGAGCGCCGGTCGGGGGAGCGGGTGCTTCAGCGTCCGCGCCTGTCTTCCTGGCGCCCATTATCTGGGCGGCCAGGACCTTTCCGACGACCGCGAGAACGGCGAGCGTGAGACTAGGGCAAACGCTCGCAAAGCGCGCGGAGCCCGGTCACAGATGCATGAGCCACAGCAACGCTGTGGCTCATGCGTTTTGTCTGCTCGCCGCTTCGCCGCCCGTGCATTTAGGGATAGACGCCGCGCAGTTGGGTTGCCTGCGCGACGCGTCCGACGGCAACCGCGTACGCACCGCGGCGCATGTTGACCTTGAGACGGCGCGCGTGATCCAAGGTGTCGCGGAACGAACGCTCCATGATGCGTCGCAACCGCTCGTTGACCGCCTGCTCTTCCCAGAAAAGCTCTTGCAGGTTTTGCACCCACTCGAAGTACGAAACCGTCACGCCGCCGGCGTTGGCCAAGATGTCCGGCAGTACCATGATGTTGCGGTCGTGCAGTATGTCGTCTGCTTCAGGGAGCGTCGGCCCGTTGGCGGCCTCGGCGACGATCTTGGCTTTGATGCGTGGTGCGTTCTCCTGCGTGATCACTTTCTCAAGCGCGGCAGGCACGAGCACCTCACACTCATATTCCAGCACATCTTTATTCGAGATCTTCTCGCCACCACCAAACCCGACCACCGTGCCCTGCTCGCCCTTCCAGGCGACGAGCTTGCGCACGTCCAGGCCGTTTGTGTTGGCAACGCCACCACGGCTGTCAGACACAGCGACGATCTTGTATCCGGTTTCCGCGAACAGTTCTGCGGCATGCAATCCGGCGTTACCGAACCCTTGTATCGCCACGCGTGCGCCAGGCGCGAGGCCAAGCTCTTTCATCGCTTCGTCGACGACGTACAGACAACCACGCGCGGTCGCCTTGTCGCGGCCCAGCGATCCGCCGACAGCGATCGGCTTACCGGTCACGACGCCCGGAATCGAGTAACCGTGCTGCATCGAGAACGTGTCCATGATCCACGCCATGATCTGGGGCGTCGTGTAGACGTCGGGCGCCGGGATGTCTTTTTCCGGACCGATGACGATCGAGATCTCACTTGTGAACCGGCGCGTGAGGTTCTCAAGCTCTTGCAACGACATGGACTTGGGATCGCAGATGACGCCACCCTTGGCGCCGCCGAAGGGTATGTTCACGAGCGCGCACTTCCAAGACATCCACATCGCCAACGCCTTGACCTCATCGAGCGTGACGTCTGGGTGGTACCGGATGCCGCCCTTGCCCGGTCCGCGCGACATATTGTGCTGGACGCGGTAGCCCTCAAAGACCCGGTGCTCGCCCGAATCCATGCGCACGGGCACCGAGACGGTCAGGATGCGCTTGGGTTCGCGAAGATATTGATGGATAGACGCATCGAGCCCGATGATCTGAGCGATGTTGTCCAACTGGCGTTGCGCCATCTGCCAGACATTGAGTGTGGATTGCGCGGCCGACCGATCCACTGTCGTTGACATGAAACGTTGGCTCCTTTACGGCGTGCAGAACGCGTGCATGCCCTGGAAGGGACTCGAACCCCTATGGCCTTGCAGCCACTGGTACCTGAAACCAGCGCGTCTACCAATTCCGCCACCAGGGCAGGCAAATGCGGCTGTTCGGCTTCGGCGCCTGCCGCGAACGGCCATGCTACATATGGATGGTCCGCGTCGGTTCTGGGGACGGGAATCCACTTTCGGGTGCGACGTTGCGCACGCCCGATAACATCGCGCGCCACGCGCGCTCGACTGCCGGCCGGAGGCTTTCCAGCGCGTGCGTGCCGTGCAGCTGCTCCTCATAGCGAGCTTCAACGCCATTGGCGCTGAGATAGGTGACGGCAGCGCGCACGTATGAAGCGTCCACTTGCGTGTCGTCGCTGCCCGCGACCATGAATACCTGTTTTCCTGCCATCGCACTCACAACGCTGCTCTTGTCTTCATTGGTCAGCGTTCCCGCGATCGAGAGCAGCGCCGCCCATATCTGCGGGCGCTGCGGTGCGATCATGAAGATGCCAAACGCCCCCATCGAGTATCCCGCCAGGTACACGCGGCGCCGATCGAGATGCAGCGACGCTTGGAGCGCGTCGAGCACGTTGTAGACCGCATCGCCGTCTGCACCCGTGAACGATCGATTGGCGGCGAAGGCTGGCACGGCCAGGACCGCTTGGTTCTCGTCGGCAAGTGCGCGCAGGTACGGCGTGGCGATCAGCTGCGTCTCGCTTTGGCCCTGATTGGGCAACATGATGATGAGCGGCGCGCTGCGCGCGCGGTCGTATGACGGCGGGAGGTACAGCGCGAGCGGCTGCACCGAACCGGCGGTCGTCGAGGGCACGAGCACCTCGTTCGCACCCGAGCCCGGCGGCGCTGGCGATGCGCTGCTCAGGAGCTGATCCACAAGGCTGACATCCAAACGCGCAGCAAGCTCCATGCTCGCTTGATCGGGACCTGATGATTGGGTGCTGGACGCTCCAAGCTGGGAGAGGTCGTCGTCGATGCGAGCGATAAGCTCGCTCGTCGCGACCCCGCGGACGCGCATATCGTGTGCGTGCGCTGCGAGCATCGTGTGCGCGCGCTCGAGCTGCGAACGCACATCGGACGCGGGTAGCGGGCTTGGCGATTGGGGCTGCGGCGACGCTGCGCACAAGAGTACCACCAGCACCAGTGCGGGTATCGCGGCACGGAGCACTCGACGATGATCCACGGCCTCGACAGCTTATGGAACTCTGACGGGCGCGCCTGCGTTCTCCGTTCGACATGCGACATCTTGGCGCGCTGATCGTCGCTGGCTTGCTCGCCGGCTCCCAAGGCGCCCACGCACAGCCGCCATCAGGACCGCGCGTGCCGCCGTATCTTCCCATACCGGCTGGCGCTGCGGTCATCATGGACACGGGCTCCACCAATTCGATCGGGTATCGTATCGTCATTCAGCCGGAGGGATCGCTTGAGTATGTCGCTGGGGAGCAGCGCGCCACTGCCTCCCTATCCGCGGATCTCGCGCGAGCCTTTTTCTCTCATCTTACAGATGCTGCTCCGCTCGACCGTCTGCCGTCTACGCCGTGCATGAAAAGCGTTTCGTTCGGCAGCTCGCTCTATGTGTGGTGGTGGGCGCATGGACGGTCGCCGGATCTGCTCTGCCCGACTAACGTGCGCGGCGCTGCATTGCGCGACGACGCGCAGCAGATCGCACACGAGCTGTCACTCACTCGCGACGCGCCGGTCATGCGGCCGCTCATGCCCGGAGTACAGCGAAAACCGCTGCCGACGCCCACGCCCTAGGGAAAGGCGGCACTAAAAGTGCCGCCTCTACAGGTCCCGCCTCTACGAGTGCCGCCTCTAGAGGTCCCGCCTCTACGAGCCGCCTCTACAAATTGACGTTAGAACTCGGTGCCGCTCGAGAAGTGAAAGCCTTCGATCCTCGCAGCCGGCAAGACGTGGCTTTCGGAACGGACGAGCGTCGCGGCGAGTTCGCAGCGCCCGAGCGCCCCGATGATCGATTCGTTGAAACGCATGTTCTTCAGCCCTTTGGTGACACGGCCACGCTCGATCAGAAAAAGACCGTCGCGCGACATTCCGGTGATGATCGTTTTCTTCTGATCGACGAGCCTGATGTACCACGTACGTGTCACGAGCACCCCGTGCTGGATGTCCTTGATCATCTGTTCGACGGCAGTGGTTCCGGGATCGACGACGATATTGAGCGGCATCGGCCCATCGGCGTTGGGCGCAGGCAGGGCGTGCCCCGTATTGGCGTGACGCAGCTTGGCCGCGTAGTACGAGTCGTACACGACGTCGCGAGCGACGCCACCCTCGACCAGACCGACCTTCGTTCGCGGCACACCTTCGAAGTCGAACGGGATGCCGCCGCACAACGGGTGCAGATAATCGTCGCGGATCGTGACGTTCTTGCCCATGATCGACTGCCCAAGCTTGCCGCTCATGAACGATGACCCTTGTTCGAACGGTTGCGCGCCGAACCCGATCCACGAGAGATAGCCGAGGAATTCGCGGAATGCGGGCGGCTCGAGGATGACCGTATACGCACCCGGCTCCAACGCGCGTGGGTTCTTGCTTGCCACCGCTTTGCGGGCCGCGGTCTCGGCGAGTTTCACCGGCTCCAAATCGTCGAAACGACGCGCGTAGCCCTCAGCGTAGCCGCTCGAGTCGGAGCCGATGGCCTTGATATTGATGGCGCTATCCGTCGACCGATGCGATCGGCGCACGCCCTTGGAATTGGCGATCGCGATCGTATCGGATTGCGTCGACACATACCCGGCACCATACAGATTGTTGGACCGCATGATCTTGACGACGTCGTTCACGGCAGCCGCCCGCATCTCGGGCGTAGCGCTCGCCGTCGTCTCGTCATACACCTGCACGGGTTCAGACACCGAACCATCCGGACCGGGCAGCCCGGGAAAATCTGGATCTTCTGCGTTGAGCTTTGCCGATTCGTATGCGCGCCGCAGCACGTCTGCGATGCCGGCATCATCCAGCCGGTTCGTGCCCGCCACGCCGATCTGTTTGCCGATAACCGCACGGACTGAGAGCTGGCAGTTGCGCTCGTTGACGCTCTCGTGCGCGGAGTTATGCGTGTAGCGTGTGAGCGACGCGTCGCTCGCAGCCGCAAGCACCTCGGTTTCGTCGGCCTTCGACGCCTTGACGACGCGCTCGACGAGGCCTTCGAGCGCTTGCCGGTCCCCGAACGCCTCAGGCGCCATAGCCGACTCCAACCTGCACGTTGCGGAATCGCGAGGGTGACGCGCCTTGGCACGAACGCGCCGTCTGCAACGGTTCGCCTTTCCCGCAGTTGGGTGTCCCCCATGCGACCCATGAGGCTTTGTCGCCGATCGCATCGCACGACTTCCAAAACGCCGGCGTCATGCCAGCATAGGTCGGATTCTTGAGCATCTTGCCGCGCTTACCGTCTTTGATCTCGTAGCCCAGCTGGCAACCGAATTGAAAATTGAGACGCTTGTCGTCGATCGACCACGACCGGTTGCTCTCCATATACACGCCCTGCTTGATATCATCCAGCAAATGCTCGGCAGGCACAGATCCGGGCTCCAGGTTCACGTTGCCGATCCGGATCATGGGCAGACGCCCCCAATATTCTGCGCGCACGCAGCCGGACAGCGGCACCTTCGCGGTCTTTGCCGTGTCGCGGCCGGCCATGTAGCCGACCAGCACGCCATTACGGATCAAGTCCACGGGTTGTGCCTTGACGCCTTCGTCATCGTATCCGTGCGTGGCAAGCGCCAACGGACAGGTCATGTCGATGACGACGTTCACGTTCTCCGACCCATAGCGGAACGTGCCGAGTTTATCGAGCGTGGCGAACGATGTTCCCGAGAAATTGGCCTCCCAACCCAGCACGCGATCGAGCTCGAGAGCGTGTCCGATCGACTCGTGGATCTGCAGCGACACCTGGTCACCCGACAATACGATATCCATGGCGCCGGCCGGACACTGCTCGGCGGTCAGCAGCTGCACCGCCTCTTCGCCGATGCGTCGTGCGTTCTCGAGCAGTTGCGCCTTACGGATGATCTCGTAGCCACCGGTCTGATAGAGTCCGCCGGTCCCTGGGTAGCAGCGATCTTGCACGTCGTTTTCGCCGACGGCGAGCGCGTGGATCGCGCTGCCGCATTGCACGAGCTCTTGCTCGATTTTGCTGCCCTCGCTGTTGGCGAAGAACTTCTTCGTGCGCCAGATGTCCATCCACGCGCGTGCGACCGTGACACCCTTGGCGCCACGCACTTCTTTCTCAGCCGCGAGCATGAGGTTGACGCGCTCGCTCAACGGCACGCTGTCCGGACTCACCTCGACCGGCGTCGTGTACGAATCCACGTACGCTTGGGAAGGAACAAGCGAGATAGGCTGACTTTTGACCTTGGCGCTGGCGCGCGCGATGTTCACCGCCAGCGTGGTGACGCGCTCGATCTCGGCGTCGCTGATCTCGGCGCTCGACGCGAATCCCCACGCGCCGTTGACGAGCGTGCGGACGGAAAAGCCGGTGCTGTCACCATCGGCAAGGCTGCTGACGACGCCGTTGCGCACCTCGATGTGCTCGTCACGCGTCATGCCGAAGCGTACATCGGTGTAATCCGCACCCAGCCCGGCAGCGATGTCTAGCACGCGCTGCGCTTCGGCATCAAATCGCAACGAAAGA
>JAFANK010000054.1 GCA_019232725.1 Vulcanimicrobiota bacterium
AAGGCCGACGCTTGCGGCTCGCGTGCCAGGGTCTTTGAGGTCGCGATAGCCGCTGTCGAAGAAGACCAAGCCGACCATGAATCGCAAGAACAGCAGTGCGTAATCTGTGTAGTGCTCGAGGTTGGGGAACACGGCGCCTCCCTCCGACATGCGACGCCTCATGGCAGGGCAAGCCCACCGAGCGACATAAGGCCGCATCATGCCTTCGTCTGTCCGTGTCCGCTTCGCTCCTTCGCCGACCGGCACGCTGCATGTCGGCGGCGCGCGCACGGCGCTCTTCAATTATCTCTTCGCGCGCCGCAGCGGCGGTACGTTCGTGCTGCGTTCCGAGGACACCGATGCGGCGCGGTCGAGCCGCGAGTTCGAGCAAGCCATACAGGCCGATCTGCGCTGGCTGGGCCTGGACTGGGACGAGGGGCCGGATACCGGCGGCCCGTATGCGCCATATCGCCAGACCGAACGCGCCGATCGCTATGCGCTCGCCGCCGCGCGGCTCATCGAGATCGAAGCGGTCTACCCGTGTTACTGCACGCCCGAAGAACTCGAAGCGGAACGCCAGCGCCAGCACGCGCGCGGTGAAGCTCCGAAATATTCGGGCAAATGCCGCGAGCTGAGCCAGGCCCGGCGCGCGGCCAATGAAGCGCAAGGCATGAAGCCGGCGCTGCGCTTTGCCATGCCGCAACGCGACATCTATGTCGAAGATCTCATCCGCGGCTCCGTGCATTTCCCGCCCGGATCGATCGGTGACTTCGTCGTCTTGCGCTCGGATTCGATGCCGGCGTATAACTTCGCCGTCGTGGTGGACGACAGCGACATGGAGATCAGCCATGTCATCCGGGCCGACGAGCACTTGCCGAACACGCCACGCCAAGTCGCGCTCTTCGAGGCGCTCGAGCTGTCGTTGCCGATGTTCGCCCATGTGTCCATGATCCTCGCGCCCGATCATCAGAAACTCTCCAAGCGGCACGGAGCGACCTCGGTGAGCGAGTATCGCGACGCCGGCTACCTGCCTGAAGCGCTCGTGAACTATCTTGCGCTCCTCGGCTGGTCGCCCGGCGACGATCGCGAATTTTTCACGCTGCCGGAATTGGTTGCGGCGTTCTCGCTCGAACGTGCAAGCAAAAGCCCTGCGGTGTTCGACGCTGAGAAGCTGCGCTGGTTCAACGCCCATTATCTTCGCGCACTGCCGGCAGCGGAGCGGGCCGCGCTCTTCGCACAATGGGCTGCGCATGACGAGCGCCTCGCCCAACTGCCTGAGCTGCGCGATCCGATCTGGCTTGAAACGGCGGCGCAAGCGCTCAGCGACCACGTGCACACGCTTTCGGATGTGCCCCGCGAACTCGCATCGCTCTTGTCGGACGATCTCCCGGTACCGCTCGCCGACGACGCGCTGCGCTCGAGTCAAGCGCAAGCGCTCTTACGCGAGCTCGGTGACATCGCTGCGCGCGAACCGGATCCCGAACAATTCGCACACGCGACGTCGAAGGATGCGCTCAAGAGCCTTGGCGGCAAACACGGACTCGGGGGACGCACGCTCTTCCGGCCGATCCGCGTTGCGGTCACGGGCAGCGAGCACGGCATCGAACTCGCGTTGCTCTTGCGGCTGTTGGGACCGCAACGCGTCGCGCGCCGGATCGCCGCCGCGTTGCATACACAAAGCGCATCTGGGCAGGAGCCGTCCCGGCTGCCCTGAGAATTGACAACGAACATGATACGTCTGCGACGACCGACTCACGCCCTCACCCCGAGCACCTCTTTCCGGTCCTGCTGCTGTTGTCGCTGACGGGTGGACGTCCACCCGCTCTTGGTTGTACGCACCGTTTTTGATCAGGCAGGACCTATGCAACGCGAAACCGTTTTTCACCAGATAGCCGCAGATTGGCGTGCATGCTTCGAGCGTGATCCGGCCGCCGTGAGCCGGATCGAGGTGCTCTTAGCCTACCCTGGTTTTCACGCCGTCGTCGCGCATCGTTTCATCCATCCGTTGTATCGCTGGCATGTGCCTGTGTTGCCCCGTTTGCTCTCGCACGTCATGCGCTTCATCACCGGCATCGAGATCCACCCCGGCGCCGAACTCGGTGCCGGTCTTTTCATCGATCATGGCATGGGCGTCGTTATCGGCGAAACGGCTGAAGTCGGCCGCGGCTGCACGCTGTACCAAGGAGTGACGTTAGGCGGTACGAGTCTTCAACACGGCAAGCGCCATCCCACGCTCGAAGATAGCGTCGTGGTCGGCGCGGGCGCGGGTATCATCGGGGCCATTGTCGTCGGCGCAAATTCGAAGATCGCAGCTGGTGCAGTGGTCGTCAAAGATGTGCCGCCGAATAGCACGGTCGTCGGCGTTCCTGGCCGCGTCGTCTTGCAAGACGGCAAACGGATCGCCGAGACGATGGTGCCACAAGTGGACATGCCGGATCCGACCGTCGACGCGATTGCGGCGCTCAAAGCCCGCGTCGACGCTCTTGAATCGCGCGTCCGCGACGTGCACGACACGCATGGCGCTACGCCTTTATAACACGCGCACGCGCGCCGTCGAAGCGTTCGTGCCTATGGTGGCGGGCAAGGTGACGATGTACGTCTGCGGTATGACGCCGAGTTTTCATCCGCACTTGGGCCACGCACGCACGTTTTTGACCTTCGACGTGCTCTTCCGCTACCTGCGTGCGAAGGGCTACGACGTCACCTATGTCCGTAACGTCACGGACATCGACGACCGCATCATCGATCGGTCGAACAAAGATGGGCTACCTTGGCACGAGGTGGTCGCCAAATATTACAGCGAGTTCGAACGCTGCGCGCAACTTCTCAACATGCTCGAGCCGACGTTCTCACCGCGGGCGACCAATGAGATGGCGGGCATCATCGAACTCATCACGTGCCTGGTCGAGCGACAAGCGGCCTATGAGACGAGCGACGGTGTCTATTTCGCGGTCGATAAGGATTCCGATTATGGCAGCCTGAGCCGGCGCAACCTGGATGAGCTGCGGGCTGGCGAGCGTATCGCCGTGCGCGAGGAGAAGCGCGATCCGCTTGACTTCGCGCTGTGGAAGAAAGCCAAACCAGGTGAACCGACATGGCACAGTCCATGGGGTCCAGGGCGACCCGGCTGGCACATCGAGTGCTCGGCCATGTGCAAGCATTACCTCGGCGATCAGTTCGATATCCATGGCGGCGCCACCGATCTGGTCTTCCCCCATCACGAGAACGAGGTGGCGCAGATGGAAACCGCAACCGGACTGCGGCCCATGGCTAATGTCTGGGTGCACGCCGG
>JAFANK010000222.1 GCA_019232725.1 Vulcanimicrobiota bacterium
AAGAAGGACCGGTCGACCGCCATCGCGATCGCCCGGCGGACGCGTACGTCATCGAGCGGAGGCCGTCGCACGTTGAGGCTGAGGAAGGTGTTCTGCGGGGCAGGCTCGCTGACGATGACGATGCCCGGCGCTCCCTTGAGCTCCTGCGCATGCGCATCGGAGACGGATGCGACATCGATCTCATTGGCGCGCAACATCACCATCTCCGTATTGGCGTCTGGCACGATCCGGTACTCGATACCCTGCAATTTCGGCTTGCCACGCCAGTAGTGCTGGTTGGCAGCAAGCACCACGCCGGCATCAGGATCGTACGATTGGATGATAAACGGCCCCGTGCCGACCGGCTTGCGGTTATACGGCGCTTGATTGATGTTGGGCAATCCGCCCAAGAGATGTTTGGGCAAGATCACGTACGGCACTTCGCCGGGGCCGAAGAAGTTTGCGACGATGGGCGCGTATGGTTGTTTCAGCCGGACGACGACTGTGTATGCGTCCGGCGCGGTGATAGACGCGATCTTATCGTAGCCCAACCGTGTGACAACGTTGTTCGCTGGATTCATGATGACATGCCAGGTGAAGATGACGTCCGCCGCCGAGAACGGCGCACCATCATGCCACGTCACGCCGCGGCGCAAATGATAGGTGACGGTCAGTCCGTCTGCACTGACCCCGCCGTTTGCGCGGGTGGGAATCGCGGTGGCCAGCTCGGGCTCGATGCGCATCTTGTCGTCCGAAACGAACAAGAACGCTCCCCACAGGTACGCGAGATACACAGAACTGCCGCCCGCTGAGATCACGGTGTTGAGGTTGTCAAATCGTCGCGTGGAAATGCGAAGCACCGCTGACTGGCCCCGTGGCCCGGTCTCCACGGCGACTTTGCTGCACGCCGCGAGATGCGCAGCGATCACGGCAGCGGCAAGAGTGAGCCCAACAAGCGTCCGCGAATGTGCGTGCATGCTCGCCCGTTCGGCCGCTTCGTGTAAACTCATGCCGGGACACGAGCGACTATAAACAGCCGCGCGAGGGTAACACACCGTTGAGAAATATCGTTCAATAGACATGGAAAACACAAGACTCTCTCGCGGGGCGTGGATCTGCGGCGTGTGCGCGGCGGGGGCCGCGCTGGCCGCGCCGCCCTTTGCGCTTTCGGCAAGGGCTGACGACCATGCCCAAGAGCAACAGATCGGGCAGCAAGTCTACAACGACCAACGAAGCAAGAACCAGATCGTCGACCAGTCGCCGTACTACCCTGTCTTGCAGTCGATCGGTGCCAAGATCTCAAGCGCAGCCGAACCGCATTGGTGGCCGATGAATTTCGTCATCGTGAAAGGCACGCAGGCCAACGCCTTCTCGGTGCTGGGCGGCTGGGTCTACGTCAATGAAGCGCTATTACATAACGCCGAGAGTGAGGCCGAGCTCGCTAATGTCGTCGGGCACGAGACCGGGCACATCGTGTTAGGCCATGTGATGAACCGGATCCGGCAAGCGCAGAACCTCAACATCGCGTTTGGGATCGCGAGCCTGTTCATCCGCTCGGCCGGCGCCGCGAACACGTTTAATTTCGCTGAGATGCTCGCAGGCTACGAGTTCTTGAATTTCGACCGCCAGCAGGAGTACCAGGCCGATCACGAGGGTGTGATCCTCGCAGGACGAGCCGGCTACAACCCGTGGGGCATGATCTGGTTCTTCCAGAAGCTGCAGAAGCTCTACGGCGATGCGGGCTTCGAGCAGCTCGTGCAGGACCACCCCTCAACCAAAGACCGCATCGCGCGCATCGAATCGTTCTTCCAAAGCGACCCCGCGCAGTTCGCTCGCTGGTCGTCGCAACAGCACGGACCGCAAGGGCTTCCGCTCGCCTATGGCACAAGCGCGCGGTTACAGCTCAAGGGCGTCTAAAAGCGACGATGGCACAAGGCAAAGGCCGGCCGCACGAAGCGACCGGCCTCTCTTATCAGGTGCTCTCCTACTTGACCTCGACGGTCGCGCCTTGCTCTTCGAGCTTGGCTTTAATAGCGGCAGCCTCGTCTTTGGTCACGCCGGTTTTGACCGGTTTGGGCGCGCCTTCGACGAGATCTTTGGCTTCCTTGAGACCAAGTCCGGGGACCACTTCGCGCACCGCCTTGATGACGTTGATCTTCTTCTCGCCCGCGCTCATGAGCGTGACGTCGAACTCCGTCTTGGCCTCGGCGGGCGCGGCAGCCGCGCCGGCTGCGCCTGGTGCGGCCATCATGGCGACCGGCGCGGCCGCCGAAACGCCGTATTTGTCCTCAAGGGTTTTGACGAGGTCGTGAAGCTCGAGGACGGTGAGTTTATCGATCTGATCGATAATGTCCGTGACTGCCATGGTGTTCCTTTCTTCCAAGCGCGGCTCAACGCCGCGCCGACATGTTTATTCAGCCGCTGGTGCAGCGGCGGATCTCTTCTCATGCACCGCGTGCAGCACGCTGACGAGTTTACGCTTGCTGCCGTGTAGCACGTTGTGCAGGCGGTGGATCGGCGACATGAGCGACCCTACGAGTTTCGTATGGAGCTCGAGACGCGACGGCACTTTGGAGAGCGCCTCGACTTTCGCTACGTCATAGAGGAGGCCATCGATGTAGCCCGCCTTGATGCGCAGCTTCTTGGAGTCCGTTGCGAATTGAACGAGCGCCTTCGCGGCGGCGACCACGTCCTCACCCACGAACGCGACCGCAGTCGGTCCATCGAGTTGCGGCCGCAGCTCCGTCAGCCGCTCCTCGCCGATCGCTTTTCCGAATAGCGTGTTCTTGACGATCGCGTACTCCGCCGAGCTCTTGCGCAGCGCCACGCGCAGCGTGCGCAACTCGCCGACGGTGAGCCCGCGATAATCGGTCAGGAAGAAGTTCGGATTGGCTGCAACACGCGCTTGCAGCTCTTTAATGCTTTCGTTCTTGCGTTCGGTCGGCATTGGTCTTTCCTCATCGCCCTCGACTCATCGCCGCGGCGCTCTTGCTACCGGAGGAACGCAAAAGCGCTCTCTCCGTTTCCGATGGAGAAAGCGCTCCAATGTCGCCTGCAGCGTGACGCTCGTCGCGCTGCGCGTCAATGCCGGCACGCGGGCCGGGGCTTCCTCGACAGGCCCCTTTCGGGCTTAGCGTGTGGTTGGCACGGGAACTGCCAACCCTACAGACCTGCGGTCATCGGAATGGGCGCCACATGAAGTGGCGCCCCTACACTTATGTGATTATGCTTTTCGTTAGGCGGCGGTCTTCAACCTCGTGGGATCCACCCGCACGCCGGGCCCCATGGTCGTGGCGACGGTGATACTTTTGAGGTATGTGCCCTTCGCCGATGCCGGTTTTGCACGCACGATGGCGTCCATGAGGACACTGAAGTTTTCGAGCAGCGCTTCTTTGGTGAACGACGCCTTGCCGATGATGCAGTGGATCACGGCCGCTTTGTCCGGACGGTACTCGATCTTACCAGCCTTGATCTCCGAGACCGCCTGCTTGACGTTCTGCGTCACCGTTCCCACCTTCGGGTTGGGCATGCGCTGCGCAAGGATCTTGCCGAGACTCGAACCGACGGCGCCCATCATATCCGGCGTGGCGACGGCGATGTCGAATTCGTTCCAACCGCCCTTGATGCGCTCGATGAGGTCAGCATCGCCGACCACGTCGGCGCCCGCTTCTTGTGCTTCGCGCGCCTTCTCACCCTTCGCGAACACGATGACGCGCTTGCTCTTGCCCGTGCCGTGCGGCAACACGACCGTGCCGCGCACGTTTTGCTCGCTCTTCTTCATGTCGATGCCGAGGCGGATATGGACCTCGACCGTTTCATCGAACTTCGCCTTCGCGGTCGACTTGACGGCCTCAATCGCGCGCGTGGCGTCTTTGAGGCGCTCTTCACCGAGCACCTTGAGGCTCTCGTTGTACTTCTTGCCGTGTTTTTTCATAACGTTATCCGACCTCGATGCCCATGGAACGGGCGGTGCCGGCGACGATCTTGGCCGCCGCGTCGATATCGTTGGCGTTGAGATCGGCCATCTTGGTCTGCGCGATCTTGCGCACGTCCGTCATGGAGATCTTGCCGACTTTCTTGCGGTTCGGCTCGCCCGAGCCTTTCTCGACGCCGGCTGCCTTCTTGATCAGCTCTGACGCCGGCGGCGTCTTGAGCACGAAGGTGAAGGAGCGGTCCTCATACACCGTGATGACCGCTGGGATGACTTGGCCGGCTTGGCTTGCGCTGCGCTCGTTGTACGCTTTGCAGAACTCCATGATGTTGATGCCATGCTGACCAAGCGCCGGGCCGACGGGCGGCGCCGGCGTGGCTTTGCCCGCCTGGCATTGGAGCGTGATCGTGGTGAGAACTTTTTTTGCCACAGCTATACCTTTTCGACTTGATAGAACTCGAGCTCGACCGGCGTCTCGCGCCCGAAGATCGAAATGAGGGCGCGCAAGCGTTCTTTCTGCGCGTCGATCTCATCGACCGTGCCGGTGAAATCGAAGAACGGCCCTGAGGTGACCTTGACGCGATCGCCTTTCTTGAAGTCGATCTTCAGTTTGGGCGTTTCGATGCCCATCTGCTTGAGGATCGTCTTGACTTCTTTCTCAGCGAGCGGTAGCGGCTTCTCCCCCGAACCCGGTGAGCCCACGAAGCCGGTCACGCCTTGCGTGTTGCGCACGACGTACCACG
>JAFANK010000298.1 GCA_019232725.1 Vulcanimicrobiota bacterium
CTCGCCATTTCCGACGCTGGGTCACGAACTGCGGCGAGATCGAGCGCATCGAGCGTAGGGCGACGCAAGACCACGACCCGCTCACCGCACGGTGCACAGAGCGCGGGATCGGAGTCGTGGGAAAACAACACGACCGACGCACAGCCCGCCGCGGCAATCAGATGCATGGGACCGGTATCGTTGCCGACGGCGACGCGCGCAACGCGGGCCAGGCTCACAAGGTCGCCGAAGCTCGTTTGCCCGGTCAGGTCGATCGCCGCCGTCTCGCGCGCAATCTCCGCCGCGAGCGGCGCCTCCCCGGCCGTGCCCAACACCACCGGCACGAGCCCCGCCTCGACGAATGCGTGAGCCAGGGCACCGTAACGTGCCGTCGGCCAGCGCTTCCCCGGACGATGAGCCGAACTCCCGGGAACCAACAACGCGATCCGATCGGGCAGCTTGAACCGCGCGATGTCGGCCGCGCACCAATCGAGGTTCGCAGACGGAACCGTGCCGATACCGGCCTGGCGAAGCTGCGCCGCCTGTCGTTCCGCGTCATGCAGCAGATCGCGCTTCGGATCCCGGTCCGGATGCGAGCACCCGCGCGCAACGCCCGACCACTCAGGCCGGGCGCTCCGCGGCAGAAGCTGGAAGTAGTGGCTGCTTCGGGTCGAGGTTTGCAGGTCGTAGACCCGGTCAAACCTCCCCTCGATAAGCCGCCGCCGCAGTCGAAGGCAGCCGCGCACGTCCCACCAATCAGGCCGCTCGTCGACCCAGACCGCATCGAAATAGGGCGAAGCCGCCATCCAAGCGGAGTACGGCGCCGTGGTCAGCAAAGTGACGTGCGCGTTGGCATGATGCCGCCTGATCGCCGCGAAAGCCCCGAGCGAAAGCACGACATTCCCAAACGCGCCAAGCTTTATCACGAGAATACGCCGATGCCGGCTCGCGCCGCTCATCCTGGCTTGTGGGCGATATACAACCACTCGGCTCGCAGCAATCCGTAGTGCGGCTCAAGCTCGGGTGGCAGGCGGAAGGTCTCGACAGCAAACCCGGCTTCGGTCAAGCGTTCAGCGAAATCGAGCCCGTAATAGCGCTTGTGGTCCGGAGCCGAAAAGTGCAGCGTCCGTAAAGCCGGATCAGTGATCGAAGGGTTCTCGTAAGTCTCGCGGCGTGTCGCATTGATGGGCGTGCTCAGGATGGCGATACCCCCCGGTGCCAGAATCCGAAACAGTTCGCGCATCGCCCCGCGATCGTCCGCGATGTGCTCCAACACGTGGTGAGCGATCACGGTATCATAGCTCCCGTCAGCGAGAGCGATATGCGTGATATCGACGCAATGCGTAACCCCGGGCTGGTGCAGGTCCGCGGTCTCATAGAGTGGGTTACCTCGCATCTGTTGTCGGACTGCCTTCTCTGGAGCGAAATGCAGGATGCGTTTGCCCGCGAGCCGGTCGCCCCCGCCCTGGGTTGCCCAGAGATGCATAAGGCGATGGCGTTCGCGTGAACCGCACGACGGGCAGCGCGCATCCCGGCGCGGCGGTCTCCCGACCGACACGAAAACCCCCCGGTAACCGCAGATCGGGCAACAGCGGGGCACGCGGCGGCTCATGAATTGACCAGGATCGCGCCAGGCGGCCACCAGGAGCCGCCGCATCACGCGCCAGCCGCCGTGCGGCGAGCCAGCCGATCGAGACCGATACCAACCATTCACCGCCTTCGACGATCCCACGTGCGCTCCAGTGCCCAAACCCGGCTCTTTAGCGCCGCCTTTAAAGTAATTCGAGATCGATTCAGCCGGTTGCAAATTGACGCCGGCTTAACGGATTGCTGGCGCTTTTTTGTCATTACAACTTCCGCTTGGCCCTTCTGCGTAATCGATTTGGAGGCAGAATGATGTCCGCTGCGGGGCTCTTTGGTGGTGTGGTCATGGCGACATCGCCCGCCCCCTCGTCGCTGCGCGTCTCCGACTCCGAAGACGGAACGTGGCGCTTCGAAGCCTACGAGCGCTTAGCAGAGGAAGCGATTACAGCGGCGCCGCGCGCGTCATGGCAGACCGCCTCGCCCAGGGCCAATCGCTCTCCGAAGTTACATGTTGACATGTGCTCCACATGCTTCTATGTCGTGCACATGTCTACTATGGTCCAAATTCGCAACGTGCCCGACACCTTGCATCGGCGGCTCAAGTCCCGCGCGGCGTTGGCAGGCATGTCGCTCTCCGACTATTTGCTGAGCGAGATCCGCGAGGTAGCGGCGCGCCCGACGCTAGAGGAACTCCGCGCTCGGCTGGAGCGCCGCTCCGCGGTAAACCCCTCCGTCCCGCCTGCTCAAGCAGTCCGCGCCGAGCGCGACCGCTAAGTTTGTGCTGGTGGTCGACGCTTCGGCGCTGCTCGAAGTGCTCCTACGCACGCCTGCAGGCGCAGCGGTGGAAAGGCGGCTATTTGACTCACGACAGGCGCTGCACGCGCCCCATCTGCTGGACGTCGAAGTAGCGCAAGTCATCCGCCGCTACGCAGCCAATGGCGAGATCGACCAGGAGCGCGGCCGGGCCGCTCTCGCCGACCTAGCCGACTTTCCTGTGCGCCGTTACCCGCACGACTTCCTCCTGCCGCGCGTTTGGGAGTTACGAAACAATCTCACAGCGTACGACGCCGTCTACGTCGCCCTCGCCGAAGCGCTCGACGCACCGTTGCTGACGCGAGACCAGCGCCTCGCCGCTGCCGCCAGCCAATACGCGCGGATCGAGCTCAGCTGAGCTGAGACGGCAGAGCTGGCCGGCTGCGCCACAAGACGAACTGCACGCACTTACGTAAAGATTCTTCTAACACTGCCGGCTTATGAAATGACCCTCCTGATCCAGGAATAGCTGCCGGCGCAGCACAGGAGGGGCCGATGGACATAAGCAGCTCGGTAAGGCATCTGATCATATACCTGTTGCCCGTCGCTGCACTTCTGTGGCCCGCATTCTATAATGGTCAGCCATTTTTCTTCCCTGATACCACGGCGTACCTACGAGGCGCCGATGCCGC
>JAFANK010000068.1 GCA_019232725.1 Vulcanimicrobiota bacterium
CCATCGGCAAGGCTGCTGACGACGCCGTTGCGCACCTCGATGTGCTCGTCACGCGTCATGCCGAAGCGTACATCGGTGTAATCCGCACCCAGCCCGGCAGCGATGTCTAGCACGCGCTGCGCTTCGGCATCAAATCGCAACGAAAGACCCTCCGAACACAAGCATTTTGTGGTCGCCGGTTGGGTTTGGCGTGTCCCACAACGCGACCTTGCGGCCTACCCATCTCATGGGAAACGCAGGCGAACCGGGACCTCCGTCGCTGTTTTGCCGCATTGGTGGCTCCTCGGCAAGGGAGCCGTCGCAGGAGCGCAAATCTCGGCCGGATGTTCCCGCAGCAGAACGGTACGGCCGGCGCATCTTTACAAAGTAGCGCCAATGGCCGAGTTCGCATAGCGCGCGTACCTGCCGTGCTCAAGGCGTTCAAGCTTATCGAAACGATCAGCCTATCGGATCGCCCGCTCGGCGTCTCGGAGCTCTCGCGCCGGCTTTCCATGGGCAAGAGCACCGTGCACGGGCTTGTGACCACCCTCGAGTCGCTGGGTGTCGTGGAAGCTGTGAACGGCTCCAAACGTTACGTGCTCGGTCCCCGCCTAGCCGCGCTCTGCTCCCGCAGCGAGAATCAGACCGATCTGCGCCAAGTCGCTCATAGCGCCCTCGAGCGGCTGGCCGCCGCGACGGAACAAACGAGCTTCTTCGGCGTGCCCACGGACGGTCATGTCACGATCCTTGACATCGTGCACGGGCGACCGACGCTCTCGATCTCTGCCCCGGTCGGCTCGTCGATTCCGCTGCTGGCGGGCGCGGTCGGCAAAGTTGTGCTCGCCTCGTGGGATGCGCAGCGGCGCACAACGTTCTTGCGGGAGAACGTCCTCCCGGCGTTCACGCCTCACAGCATCGTCCGGACCGACGCCTATGAGGGTGCCGTGGCCATCACGCAATCGCGGGGTGCCGCCACCGACATCGACGAGTATGTTGACGGCGTTCGAGCCGCCGCCGCACCGGTCACTGGCACCGGTCATAAACTCATCGGCGTGCTGTGGGTTGCCGGCTTTTCGCGCAACATCGATGATGCACGCCTGGACGAGATCGCGACTGCGCTCGTGAACGAAGCGAGCGAGATCAGTTCGCGCCTCGGCGCTTAAGTTTTGAGGGCTTGATCGAGATCCCCAAGGATGTCGTCTTCGGCTTCGATCCCGACCGACAGGCGTAGCAATGCGTCATGGACGCCGCGCGCTTCGCGTATCTCTTTCGGAATCGCGCCGTGCGTCATCGACACCGGATGACAGATGAGCGATTCGACACCACCGAGGCTTTCGGCTAAAGAGAACACCTTCGTCGCTTTCGCGATGCGCTTGGCTCGCTCCGGGCCGCCCGTTGCGATGAATGAGAGCATGCCGCCGAAGCCACGCATTTGGCGTTTGGCAAGCTGGTGCGCTGGATGCCCGGGCAGACCTGGGTAATAGACCTGTTCGATGTCTGAGCGAGCCGAAAGAAAGGTAGCGACAGCGCGCGCGTTCTTCTCATGCTCGCGCATGCGCAATGCCAGCGTCTTCACCCCGCGAAGGGTGAGGTAGGAGTCGAAGGGTCCGGGCACGCCGCCAACCGCGTTCTGATGGAACTTGATCGTCTGATGCAGATCATCGCGCGCAGTGGCGACGAAGCCGCCAATGGCGTCCGAGTGGCCGCCGATGTATTTCGTGGTCGAATGCACCACAACGTCAGCCCCCAGGTCGAGCGGATTTTGCAAGTATGGGGTGGCGAACGTGTTGTCCACGGCGAGCACCGCCTCCCACGCGCGCGCGAGGCTTGCAGTCGCCGTGATATCCACGATCTTCATGAGCGGATTGGTCGGTGTCTCGATCCAGATCATGCGCGTGTTCTTGCGCATCGCTCTTTCCACGTTTTCGAGCTCGGCCGCATCGACGTAGGTGAACTCCAGGCCGTAGCGCGCAAGCACCTTGTCGAACAGCCGAAATGTGCCGCCGTACAGGTCGTCTGTGACGACCACGTGGTCGCCCGCAGAAAGCAGGTTCAGCACCGCTGATGTCGCGGCCATACCGCTTGCGAAGGCCAGCCCATGCGTTGCATTTTCGAGCGACGCAAGGCAGCGCTCTAATGCGACGCGGGTCGGATTGATGCTGCGCGAATAATCAAACCCAAGATGCTGGCCCGGCGCCGGCTGGGTGTAGGTCGACGTCGCGTAGATCGGCACGATGGTCGCCCCGGTCGTGGGATCCGGGTCTTGTCCGACGTGGATGGCTTTGGTCGCGAATTCCATCGCTTAAGACGCCGACAAGTAGTTGATGATGTCCATTTTTGTCAGCACACCGATCGCTTTGCCCTCGTGCGCGACCACGACTGCTGCATGGCCGAGCGAGAGCTCCTTATACGCATGTGCGACCTCTTCGTTCTCGTCCAGCATTGGAAAGGGCCGGCTCATGACCGCTTTGACCTCGCCGTGCACGATGTCGGCATGGTCGAAGATCAACTGCATCACCGCGACCTCGTTGATGCTGCCGACGATCGCGCTGTTCTCCACTACGGGAATCTGCGAGATCTTGAATTCGCGCATAAGCTCCACGGCGCGGCGTACGCTGTCGTTGGGGGAGAGTGTGATCAGCTTTGGCAGTTCTCCCTTGGCACGCAGCACGTCACCGATGGTGGCGGCAAACCCCTCTTCGCCTAAGAACCCGTTGGCGCGCATCCATTCGTCGTTGAAGATCTTGGTCAGGTAACCGCGTCCATTATCCGGCAGCAACACGACCACGATCGCATCCGCCGGGAGTTCGGCCACCACACGGCGGGCCGCGACCAGCGCAGTGCCGGACGAGCCGCCCACGAGCAGACCTTCTTCACGGCATGCGCGGCGCGTCATGAGGAACGACTCCTTGTCGGAGACGCGTTCGATGCGGTCGATGGCCTTGAGATCCACGGTCGCGGGCAAGAAATCTTCGCCGATCCCCTCGACCTTGTACGACTTCGCCGTGTCGCCTGAGTAGATAGACCCTTCAGGGTCAGCTCCGATGATCCGGATCGTCGGATTGCATTTCTTCAGATAATGCGAAACCCCGGAGATGGTGCCGCCTGTGCCGATGCCGCAGACGAAGTGCGTGATCTTGCCGGCGGTCTGCTCCCAGATCTCGGGTCCGGTCGTCTGTTCGTGCGCGGCTGGGTTGAGCAAGTTCGCGAATTGATTAGGCTGAAACGCGCCGGGGATCTCTGACGCGAGACGCGCGGCCACCCCGTAATAGGATTCTGGGCTGCTCGCAGGAGCTTTCGTCGGCGTGATGACGACCTCAGCACCGTATGCGCGCAGCAAGCGCGCCTTCTCGTCGCTCACTTTGTCCGGCATGACGAGAATGCAACGGTACCCTTTGATGGCGGCCACCATCGCAAGCCCGGTGCCGGTGTTGCCTGAGGTCGCCTCGACGATCGTTCCGCCCGCTTTGAGCAGCCCGCGTGCTTCAGCATCGTGGATCATCGTGAGCACGGGGCGGTCCTTGACCGAGCCACCGGGGTTCAAATACTCGACTTTGGCCAGCACCAAACACGGCGCACCGTCCATCACGCGGTTGAGCTTAACGAGAGGCGTGCGACCGATGACATCGAGCGCGCTGTCGTAGTACTGCATGCCGTCGTCGTGTCGCGGCGCTGCCGACGGCGCTGTCTGCGCCTTCATGGCGATCTCCTCACGCTTTTCTTCATGTTCACGGTTGACCGGGCGGACGGCCGGCCAGGAAGTCCTCCGTGCGGCGGTCGCTCGGGCGGCTGAATACGAGCGGTGTTTCGCCGCTCTCGACCACTTCACCGTTGGCCAAATAACAGGTCGTGTCGGAGAGCCGTGCAGCTTGTTCGAGATTATTCGTCGCGATGAGCACGGTGAAGTCGCGCCGCAGCGGCATGATGACTTCTTCCAGGGCAAGTCCGGCCACGGGGTCGAGTGCTGCCGTGGGATCGTCGAATAGCATCACCTCGGGTTCGAGCGCAAGTGCCCGCGCCACGCACAAGCGCTGTTGTTGCTCCATGGACAACTCCGTCGCTGGGCGATCGAGCTTTGCGCTCACCGTCTCCCACAGCACGGCGCGGCGCAAGGCTCGCTCGCATCGTTCTTCAAGCGCAAGCCGGTCGGCAACGCCTTTGGCGCGCAAGCCGAAGGCCACGTTGTCGAAAATGCTGATGGCGATGAGCGTCGGCCGCGTGAACACCATGCCCACGCGACGCCGCAATGCTAGCACGTCGATGCCACGTCCCAGGATCTCTGCGCCGTCCAGCTTCACGCTACCATGCATGCGAGCACGTGGATCCAAGTCGTGCAGACGGTTGAACGAGCGCAACAGCGCGGTCTTACCGCTGCCGGCAGCGCCGATGAACGCCACGGTCTTGCCTGCCAATAGCGACAGCGTCACACCGCGTAACGCGTGGCGATCGCCAAACCACACGTGGAGACCAGTGGTCTCGAGCTTGGTCTCGACCGCCGGTCCTCGCCCCTCGCTCATCGGGTCGCACCGATGTTGCGGCGCGCGCAGGCTCGCGCGACGCCGGTGAGCATCGCTATGGTAGCGACCAAGACGATGCATGCCGCCGCTTCTGTGCCTGCCATGCTGATGTTCGACGCGTAATGCCAGATCTGCACCGACAGCGGCTCAGGCGCATCAGAGGCGCTCACTGCGACGGCGACCGCCGAGGTCTCGCCAACCATCTGCGCGGCGAGCGAGAAGACTGCCGCGGCGACCGCCCAGGCCGCCGCCGGCTGTACGAGCGCGAAATATGACGCTGTCGGCGAGGCCCCGACCGCGGCAGCTGCTTCGCGCGCATCGCGAGGTACGGTCCCAAACGCCTGCGCGAGGCGCGCGGCGGCGTTTGGCAGATTGAGGAGTACGAGCGCAGCTACCGCAGCCACCACCGCTTGATCGCCTCGCACGACGATCGTGCAAAAGAACACGGCAAGCCCGACGACCACTGGCGGAATCCCCGACGACCACTGGATGGACTCGCGCACGGCGGGCCCTGTAATGCCGCCGATGCTCGTATCGTTGGCTGCAGCTGCCGCGAAGAGCGCGACGCTGACCGTGACCGGCAACGCAGTGATCACGATGATCGCGGTCATGCCAAGCGCTCGCAAGACGCTTTGGGAACCTGCGGCGCTGAGCACCCACGCGACATCTTTCCAACCGTACGCGGCGAGCCCGACGCCGATGGCAACCGCCGCGGCTGCGACTGCGGCGCCGGCTGCGTATGCTGCCGCGACGACCAGGCTATCTCGCTCGCGGAAGGTGTCAGATTTGGCTGGGCTGCTTGGAGCGCTCAGACCCATCGCACGTCACCGATCCGCCGTGAGGCCACGGTCTTGGAGATCGCGGCGAGTGCTAACACCGCGAGCGCGGCCTGGGCGATCCCAGCGTCGATGATCTGAGCAGTGCGCGCATGCGTCATGATGGTGCTTGGGATTGTGAACAGGGCGACGGGGTAACCCGCACGAGCGGCCGCTAAGAAGACGACGGTCACTGCTGCCGCCTCGCCAACCGCGCGCGAAAATGCGTCGAGATAAATACCCACAACGCGCGGGCGCACGGCGGGAAGCGTGACGTGAGCGGCGATGCGTGCCGGACCCGCACCGGCAGCAGCGGCGCTAGCGCGAACCTCTGCATCGACCGTGCCCAAGAGGCGTGACGCGATCGAGTAGGACCGCGGGATGACGGCGATCGTGACCACGACCGTCGCGCCCACGAACACCGCGAGCGCCGCTTGTCCGGCGAGCGCCGGGAGCACGAGCAGAGCGCCGAACCACCCCAGCACGACGGCGGGAAAGGCGCTCAGCAGGTCGCATGCCAGCATGAACGGCCGTGCTGCGCGTGCCGAGAGCAACTCCCGTGTCAGCAGTCCGCTGCCGACACCGATGGATGCGCCGGCCAGTGCAGCGGCGATGGCGACGAACAGCGTCGCGAACAACTCGACCACGAGGTTGCCGAGGAAGACGACTCTATCGGGCTGTTGCTGGCCGGCGACGGCCGCTATGACGATGACGGAGATGACGCCGAAGGGCGTGAGAATCACGCACCATGCGCAGAGCCTGGCCAATGCGATGAATAGGCGCTCCCAAGGCCGGGCCATGCGGTCGTGTGTTTGACACGCACGCTGGCACGCCTTTTGAACGCGCAATACGATGACGGCCGACACGCGCGAGCGCGTGCGGCCCGTGATTTTAGAACGAGTACTCGAGCTGCGTTCGGCTATATTTGAATTCGAAGGGATTGAACGTCTGCGTGCGGTCGGCGTAACGCTGGCGAACCGAAAATCCTTTGTATGGCCCGCTGCGCACCGGATTGAAGAAATACTGCACGTCGAAATTGAACTCCGCGCGAGAGTCACCGTTGCCCACGCCGCCCGATGTTCCGGGCAGCGAATAGTTATACCAGGCTTGTGACATGATAGCGCGCAGACGATGATTGTCGCTCTGCCACGTGAGCGCGACTTTTTCGCTGCTTCCCGGTAAATGCGTGTCGGCCAACCCCTGGGTGATCTGCGTGGTGTACAGCGTGTCGGTCGCATAGCTATCCGTGTACGGCGACGCGATGCCGCCGCCATAACAGGCGACGTCACCCGGCGGTAACCCCTTGACCGTCGCATCCGTCACGCCACCGAATATTCCGCCTATGCCAGCTCCTTTGGGGGATGAAGCGCTGCCGCACAGCTTGGCGTTCACGATGTACGTCGTGGCGGGCGATCCGTCATAGGCAGCGGTGAAATTGAGATTGTGGTAGATCGTAGCGCCGATGATGCCGCCGGCGGTGTAATCGTGCACGGTGCCGACAAGTGACGTCCCGGTGTTGTTCTCGGCCAGGAACTGTGCGCCGACGTACGGGTTGAACGGCGAGTGCTGATCGAAATTCCACTGCCCGGTGAGCCAGGTCATCGTCGAGATGTCATACACCTCGTACCAATAGGCGCTCGCCGAGATGCCGGATGACGACGACCGATAGGACGTCCAGAACTGCAGGAACCCTTGGCTCTTTTGCAGCTTGTTGCACGGGTCGCCTGGTACGGTGAATGTGCCGCTCACGCCCTGCACCGGTCCCTTGCCGGTGTTAAACGCGGTGTTGCAGCTGGTCAGCAACGTGTTCGCATTGAACGCCGAGGTGACACGGCTGCGGAAGCGCACCATGTATATGCCGCCAACCTGCCAGTTCGGGGAAATATTGCCGTCCAGCAGCGTGCCTTGGAAGGACGCTGGATCAATTCGAGAGTCGGATGTGTGTGCCCACGGCGACATCACGTTCGTGAGTTCCATCTTGCCGATCTGGCCGAACACGCCTGTCGTATGGTACTGAAGATAGGCCTCGCCGAACAAATTCGTGGAATACCCCGGTAACGTGTTATCGACAAGCGGGTTATAGCCGATGTTGTTGAGCGGTCCAGGCCAGTTCGCGCCAAACGGGTACGCCCCGAAATACGTGGCGCCGATGACCCACGGCGAATAGGGGATGTTGATCTGGCCGTGCAGGGTTCCCCCTGAGTTGAACGCGACAGCATCGGGCGTACCCTTGACCGAACACGTCAAGCACGAGTTGCCATTGGTACGTCCGAAATAGAATGCGCGGATGTCGCCAGCATACGTGAACCAGGGCGGCGGAATCGTGACGTTCGATCCCATCGCGACCACGGCGGTGTCTGACTGCGGCGTCAGCTTCAAAACGATATTCTGATTCATGCTTTCGCCGACAGCGATGCCGTTGGTCTGCGCTGTGCCGTAGTTTTGCAGATCCGTGATCAGGATGTATGTACCGGGCACGAGCTTGGTCAAGGCAAAGCTGCCGTCATCGCGCGACATCGTATGGGTCTGCATCGGTCCGCTGGCCGTGATCAAGACGCCCGACAAGGCCGCGCCGCTTTGCGCGTCGACGACCTTGCCGCTGATCTTACCGCCGGCCGCGAGTGCCCCGCTGACAGTCGTGAGAACC
>JAFANK010000110.1 GCA_019232725.1 Vulcanimicrobiota bacterium
CGTGACGCTGCCGCCTTTGAGGGTCGCAAGCGTCTTGAAGAAACCTGTTTCGGTGAGAAAACCGCCAGGACCGACGTGATACGTCGCGGCGATATACGCGGTCACGGCTGTTGCGGGGATCGCCGGCACGCTGAACGGTGGCGCTTCGAGCGTCGCTGTGAGGGTGGGGCCACCGCGGAAGAACTGCGGCAGAAACAAGATGTCTGGCAGATTGGCGACGACGACGCGCGACCCGGACGACTGCAGCGTGCGGATGATCTGGGTGAAGTCGGCTTGCATCTGGCCCGGCGAGTCCACCGGCGCCTTGCCACCCGAGAAGGTGAACTTGAGCAGATCGTTGCCGCCAAGCCAGACGGTCGAGAGACTCGGATGCAATGAGGCCGCGGCATTGACTTCCGTCAGCGGCGTGATGCTTGCGAACGAACCGAGCACCGGCAAGAAGTTGCCGCTCTCCGACGTCACAACGGCTTGCAGTGCCGATGTGGGATCGGCCGGATTCAGCGGATACGAGCACATCGGGCCGCTCGCCGGACCCGTGAGCGGTCCCGTCATGTAGAGTGCCTCATGCACCGTCATGCCAGGCACGCCGAGATCGGATATGCTTTGCGTGCCGCTCAGGCGTGTCGTCGCGGCTGTTCCGGCGGCGTACGCAGCGTTATTGAACGCGCTGCATGGCGACTGGGTCGCGGCGATGGCTCCGGTCGGGGTGGGCACGAGTTGTGAGCCAAGCCCTGGGCCGCGGATGAGCGGCAGCGGCGAGACGGCCGGATTGAACATCGCAGCCTGTGGCGTGCCCGTGCCGCGTTGATAGAGAATGGACCAGAACCCAGATTCCTGTCCTGGAGGAACCGCGCCGCCCGGATACCCTGAGAACGGGCTTGTCACGCCGAGCGCGCCGAGCAGCGCACCGGATTGCACGCCCGCCGTGAGGCTGTCACCGACGCCGACGAGGTGCGAGAAAACCGCGTTGCCGGACGCGCTCCGATTGATCGCGGGGAGGCTCGAACCAGACGAGCAGCCGGCGACGAACGCAACCGCCAGCGTGGCAACGAGAAGATCGCGAGAGCGCATCACTGACCTCTTCGAATTTACAGCGGGATCACGCTGGGCGTGCCCACGCCGAACTGTATCTGCAACTGCGTGTCTTTTAAGCCGCCGACCGTCGGGATGACCGGATTCTGCGAGCACGGCAGCGCCTGGCAGGTGAGCGCGTAGACGCCGTACGGAGAGTAATTCGTCGGCGACGTGGCGCTGAAGATGGCCTGCACAAAGGCTTGCTTGTACACGTGATAGGAAGCACCGACGAAATATCCTGCGTTGTGCTCGGCATACGGATCTGGCGGCAGATAATCACGCGAGACTTGCGGCTGGAAGAATATTCTGGATTTGTCGTTGATCTTGTATTCGAGGTACATCACCTGGTAGAGCTGCGCATGATTTTCGATGTTGACGCCGTTGAGATGATTGAGCCACGTTGGTGCGATGGTGAACGTGCCGAACATCCGCGGGCTTGAGAGAAATGGCAGCGTCAGCGCTCCCGCCCAATATTGCCCAGTGCGCGCTTCCACGCCATACACCGGGAAGCCGTTATACATAAACGGCACGACGCCGTTCGAACTTTTGCCGACAAGACCCCAACGCGACACATACAGCGGGCTGACGACGATCGGCACCTGACCGAGTTTGAGCAGCCCTGACGCTTGGATGAAGAGGAAGCTATCTTTGTTCGTCGCGTTGATGTTCGCATTGGCCAGGTTCACCGTGCCGAGCGGCGGCGCCAGACCCTGCAGATAGAGCGGCACGGTGCCGCTGTTGAAGCAGCACGGATAGTGTTGGATCTGGTAAAAACTGATGGCGGCACGGAAGTTTGGGCTCCAGCCGTATCCCAAGACGGCATCCATACCGCCTGGCAGCCATGCCGTCTGGGTTCCCAGGTTGCCGAACGGCACTGACGCGGAGAAATCCAGCGTGTAGGTGAGCCCGGTGGGGAGGCCGCGATTCTTCGTGGCAGCCACGGTCGCCGTGCCCGTCGGTCCGGAGGATGACGACGCACTGCTTTGCGCTGCCGCCTCGTGCTCGTTGCGGTATGCGGCGAGCGCATTCTTGAGGCCGATGTTCGTGGTGGTCAACGCCTGGCCGTCTGGACCGCTGATGACGTCCGCTGCGTTCGCCACGCGCAGACTGCCGAGCAGGATGACCAGGGCACATGCGATCGGCGCAGCCGAAACCAGAGCCAACTTCTGAAGCGAGCTCAACGTGCACAAGCTGCGAGATCGGTAGCCCATGCGATCCCCCTCACGCGTCACAAAAGCGGCGATGGCCGTGGCCTGAATCCGGCGCAAACGACGTCTGAGGCTCTACCCTCTCCGTGCAGAGATTCCTTCGCTGTGCGTCGCTTTCTTCAAGCGAGGTCGCGCGGTCCAGGAATCCTGCTGACGACCACCGCTGCAAAGGCCACGAGGATTCCCGCGACCGACAGCGTGAGCGGCAGACTGGTGAATGTCGCGGTCGTGCCCAAAAGCCACGCCCCGAACGGCATGAATCCCAAAAAGATCATCGTGTACAACGCCATGACGCGTCCGCGCATCGCAAGTGCAGTGTGGTATTGCAGCAGCGTGTTGGTCATGCCCATGAAGAGCATGACGAAGAACGCCAACGCGATCAACGTGATGATGCCTAACACGACCGTATGGGTCCGCGAAAAAGCGAAGAGAAATACTCCTGCGAACGCAGCGGACAGGATCGAGACCGATCCGCGGTGGCGACGGTTGCCGATAAAGGCGGTGGCGATCGACCCAGCAAGCGCACCCGCTCCCGACGCGGCCATGAGCACGCCAAGTTCTCCCGGCCCGCCCGCAATCGTGGCCTTGACGAACGCCGGCAAGAGTTGGATGTAGGGCCTGGCCACGATGGAGACGAGCAACGCGAGCGACAAGAGCGTGAGGATGGCCGGCTGTTCGCGCACGTAGCGCAAGCCCGCCATCACCTCATGCCAAATACCCTGGCGCTCAGGCATGGGGAGCGGTGGTTTCGGGGTCATGAGCGCAAGCGCGGCCAACACCGCTGCGTAGGAAAGCGCGTTGAGATAGAACGTGTCGGCGACGCCGACCGTGCTCACCAAGATGCCGCCGATGGCAGGCCCGATGATGCCGGGGCCGTTGAATGCCGCAGAGTTGAGACCAATGGCGTTCATGAGCTCGCCCGGGCCGACGAGCAACGGCACGAGCGACTGTCGGGTGGGTGCATCAAACGTCAATCCCACCGCCGAGATGCCGGCGAGCACCACCACCTGCCAGATCTGCACGACATGTGTCTGCGCGAGGATCGCGAGCGTCAACGCCGACAGGCCGAGCGTGAGCTGGCTAAAGACGAGCAAACGCCTGCGATCGACCCGGTCGGCAATAGCCCCCGCGACACCGGACAGCAGCACGACCGGAACAGAGCGGACGAAACCGATGATGCCCAGATAGAGCGGAGCGAGCGCCGGACGCGGCGCTAATTCGACGACGAGCCAGCCTTGCGCCAGCGTGGCCATCCAACTGCCGGTGTTGGAGATTGCTAGGCCGAACCAGAGCAGCCGGAATTCTGGATAGCCGAGAGCGCCGAATCGTCGCACGCTCGGAGGCGTCGGTTGCGGTTCGTGGGTGAGACGATCTGCGCCGGGCACCTGAGCGTCTTTTGCATGGCAACCGGCAGTTCCGCGCGCACTTTGAGCTCCGAAGCGACGCAGACACATATGCGCAGGACGCGGTGACATGGCCGCGAACGGCGGGGCATGAGGCATGCCATGATATGTATGATCGCAGGCATGCTTTTCGTGTTCGCGCCCTTCATGCGCTCGCCCGCATCGGCCGATGTTCCCCTGCGTCGGAGCAGCGTGGCGCAACGGCAGTCGGTCATGGTCATCATCTACGCCGACTTTGCGCTCATCCGCGATGTGCGGCTGCTTGAGGTGCAACGAGGCGAGAATCGCATCGCCTTCGACGACGTTTCGGCGCAGATGTCTCCCGAGACAGCCTACCTCGCCGACCTCGGCACAGGCGCGCCGATCGCGGTACGCGAGCAGGATCTCGAGACGGCGGTGCTTTCGCCAGAGCTCATGCTTCAGCGCGCGGTCGGGCACACGGTCACGGTGATTCGTCGAGTGCCGTTCACGGGCAAAGAGACGTGGGAGAGCGCTCTGCTCGTCAGCACAAGCGGCCCTATTTTGAAGTTCAAGGACCGCGTTGAGACCAGTTTGCCTCCCGACTCAAGAATCGTCTTCTCATCGGTGCCCCTAGTGCGGCTGACACCGGATTTCGTGGTCGACTTCGACGGAGCCACCGCGGCCACGCATCCAGTGGCCCTGACCTACCTGAGTAACGGGTTCTCCTGGGCGGCAGACTACGTCGGCCGCGTTAACAAAGATGATGACCGGCTCGATATCGATGCTTTTATCACGTTGCATAACGACAGCGGGCTCAACTTTGACAATGCCAACATCAGCGTGGTCGCGGGAAGCATCCAGCGCGCGCAGCCGGGTGTGGTGCGCTCACTGGGACGCGTCACGGTCGAAGCGACGGCGTCGAACGTCTACGCGGTGAGCACCAATCGTGCGACGCGTCAGCCTGTTTCTGAGTTCTACCAATATTCCGTGCCCCGGCGAACGGCGCTGCGGACGGGCGAGACCAAGCAGACCTTGCTGCTGTTCGCGAGAGACGTCCCCTCGAAACTGGTGTACGCATCAAGCGCCGATGCGGGAGACTTCCAGCGCCAGGATGGCGACCTGGCCGAGGTGTCCGTTGACGTCTCGATGGAGTTCCAAAATGACGGCCATGGCCTCGGGGTGCCGCTACCGACTGGCGTCTTCCACTTATATAAGAACAATCAAGCCGGGGAGCCCGTCTTCATCGGTGAAGCCGCTATCCCGAACACGCCGCGCAAGGAGCAAGTGTCGCTCGGCCTCGGGCCATCGTTCGACATCCGCGTGCGCCGCGTGCAGACCGACTACCAAGAGATCCCGCGTCCGAACAACCGCACGGAGTACATCACCGGGTACCGCGTAACCGTGAGCAACGCGAAGACCAAGCCCGTGACGCTGCAATATTCAGAGAAGCTGGGCGGCATCTGGCAGATACAGAACGCCTCAGCAAGCTACGAAAAGATTTCGAGTGACACCGTGCTCTGGAAGATCCCGGTGCCTGCAGGCGGGCAGACTGTGCTCACCTTCACGGTCGACTCGCGCTAGACTGGGCTTCACGTGCTCCAGGCGAGCGGCGGCACGCTCAAAACAGAAACGACCGAGCTAGGCTCGGTCGTTTACTGTTAGGTCGATGACACTTTCACCGCGCGTACGAATCTCGTTCACTAGTCAACGGATCCGGTTGCGTAGGCTTAACTGGGACGCGATCCCCAGAGCCATCCCCCAGCGTGAGCCGGGTCCCCAACGGTAGGGGTACCATCTCCGAGTCTTTCAGCTCTCCACGCTTGCAAACGTGGCATCCGTTGTTGCTGAACTTCTCGGCACCGCGGTCGGTGTAGTGGCAGTATACGCAAACGACATCGTGAGCGCAAGTGAACGGTTGTTCGTTTTTGAAAGAAAATTGTGGATAGCGAAGCGATAATTGTGGATAACGATCACGTGCGCGCGATAGCGCGCGATATGACGTCGATTGCGAATTGGAGTTGATCGTCTGTGATGACGAGCGGCGGCGATATCGCAACCACGTTGCAATGCGGTCCGCTCGTCAAGACGATGACGCCGCTGCGTAGCGCACCGAGGATCACCGCTCCCGCGCGTGCAGTGTCCTCGACGCCATGCTCGTCGACGAGCTCGAGGCCCCACATGAGCCCGCGGCCACGAACATCACCGATTCTGCCATTGCTTTCTTTCTGGAGCCTCTGGAGCAATGCACGTATCGTCGGCTCGCGGCGTGCAGTACGTTCGACCAGATCGAGCGCCTCGATTTCGCCGATGGATGCGAGGGCGGCGGCACAGCCTGTTGGTTGGCCTAAGAACGTGCCGGTGTGGATGGCCTCGCCCGCCGATGGCGGCCAGCAATCCATGACGTCAGCGCGCCCAATGCACGCGGCAAGTGGAAAGCCGGAGGAGAGTCCTTTTCCTACACAGATGATGTCGGGCACGACACCTGCGTGGTCGCTTGC
>JAFANK010000012.1 GCA_019232725.1 Vulcanimicrobiota bacterium
AACCGGGAATGAAATGTCTGGACGTCGGGTGCGGAGGCGGCGACGTTACCTTTGAGATTGCGCGGCTCGTTGAGTCCGGCGGATCCGTTGTAGCAATGGATTTTGACGAGGTAAAGATCGACCTCGCCCGAGCCGAGGCCAACGCACAGCACCTTGCAAACATCGACTTTCGCGTCGCCGATCTCGATCAGTGTGTGCTGGGGTCGGACTTTGATTTCGCATACTGCAAGTACATATTCTCGCACCTCCAAAACCCAGAACGCGTGCTTTCTAAGATCTGGGAAACTCTCCGGCCGGGTGGGATCGTCGTCGCTGTCGATACGAACTGGAGCGGCTATTTCGCGGTGCCTGATAGCTCCGTGCTCCAGCGATTCGTGGAGCTGTACATTCAGACGCTTAAGCGCAGAGGTGGTGACGCCAACATGGGATTACGGCTACCAAGTTTGCTGAGCACACATGGGTTTGAGGGCGTGCAGATGAGCGTCCTTCAGCTGGCGGCAACATCCGGCGAAGTGAAACTGCTGACGCCAATCACTATGGAAAATATTGCCGACTCGGTCATCGCCGAAAACCTTGCGTCCAAGGCGGAGGTTGACAGCCTAGTTGCCGATCTCTACAAGTTGGCCAACGATCCGCACAAGGTGCTGAGCACGTGTCGCGTCATTGAGGCTTGGGGTCGCCGCCGTTCCGCCTGAGTCAGGGTCGCGCTCATTATCGCCACATGCTGCGACGTAAGCAACGGCGATTGTGAGACCAAGGGGTTGGAGTAAGAATCCACCCGTTAGCGGCGCATTACGATGACTAAGAATGTCGCAAGAACGACGGCAACGAGTACCACGAGTACCAGTATGAGAGTGCCGCCCTTCCCGCGCGGCGGGCGCCGACCATGTTTATCCGGGGGCTGAGGAGCTGGCGTTCCCCAAGGCGTTATCTGCACGTCTATTGGCATGCTCAGCCATTCGACGAATAGTTTAGGCAGTCCATGTCAATTCACGAGCCTTAATCGCACTTCCGAGCAACACGAACATGCAACAGCTGCGTGATGCATGCGAGCAACACAGGTGTGCGCCCATTCCGCCCGCGCGAGCCAGGAAGCGACGACACCCAGACGTAACCAATAGCAGGCGACATGCAAGCAGTTGTTCTCGTCGGCGGCGAGGGCACCCGTTTACGACCGCTGACCTATGCCGTTCCCAAACCGATGGCCCCGTTGCTCGGGCGCCCCTTCATCGGCTGGATCATCGAACGCCTGCGAGCGGCCGGTGTGGTCGAAGTGATCCTCTCGTGCTGCTATCTCCCCGAAGCGATTGAATCGTACTTCGGCGACGGTCGCAACTTCGGCGTCGATCTCCACTACGTCTTCGAAGAAGAACCATTGGGAACCGCGGGTGCCGTCAAGAACGCGGTGCACAAAGTCAGCGGCACCACGTACGTCTGCAATGGCGACATCTTGACCGGCGTCGATCTTGTCGCGCTGCGCGAAGCGCACGCGCGTACGCATGCGATCGCGACGATCCACACCCGGGCAGTCGAAGATCCCAGTCAATTTGGCGTTGTGGAAACAGATACCAATGGACGCGTATTGCGCTTCGTTGAAAAACCACAACCTGGCGAAACATCCGCTATCGATATCAATGCCGGCACGTACGTTTTGGAACCGGAAGCACTCGACGCCATTCCGCCCGAACGCAAAGTCTCGATCGAACGTGAAACGTTTCCAAAACTGATATCAGAAACCGAGCGCGTGTTCGCTGTCTCGACAAACGACTATTGGATCGATGTCGGCAGGCCGTCGACCTACATCCAAGCGCATCGGGACATTTTGGACAGCGCCTTCGAACGACCGCTGGGCGAAGAAATCGCAAAGGGGATCTGGAGCGCTGACGGGACACCCATCCCGCGCGGCGTAGACGTAATCGGTCCCGTCTATCTGGGCGCCGGCGTCCGCATTGAAGCCGGAACGACAATCGGTCCGTATGCTGTTCTGTACGAGGGCTGCCGCGTCAGCGCCGGTGCTCACGTTTCCTCGAGCATCATTTGGCCTGAGTGCTTCATCGGCCACGGTGCGAGCGTTCGGGACGCGATTTTGGGACTAGAAGTCGTGGTGGAGCCAGGAGCCGCAGTGGAACCGGGTTCCGTTTTGGGACGCGACGAGCGCGTGCACGCTAGGACGCCTTAAGTCTCTGACCAAACCTGCTTGGTCCACCGCATCAGGGTTTGCCGCTACCGGCATATGGTATAATGTAGGAGAAAGAGCGGGCACTCGGTCCGCGTTCTCCCCGGGTTTCAGGAATCAACGCATTGCAAGCAACAACGCGCTCGTCACTTTTGTTCCGCGCATCAGCCCATATCGGCGGATCGCGGCCGCGCGTTCTTTTCCTCGGATCGTATCCGCCACGAGAATGTGGCATCGCGACCTTCACTGAGGATATCCGCGGCGCATACGATTTGCTTGCGGGTGAGCCCAGCGACGTCATCGCCATCACCGAAGACGGACGTTCCTACGATTACCCGCCCTGCGTCGTCACCGAGATCCGTCGCGACGATCGACGCTCGTATCTCGAGGCCGCGCAGTTCGCTAACGATCACAGCGCAGACGTCGTCAACGTCCAGCACGAATATGGTCTCTTCGGCGGCGAACGCGGCGAGTATCTCCTCGATTTTCTGGCCGCGCTCAAGAAGCCGGTCGTCGTGACACTCCATACCACGTTACCGAAGCCCGATGAACGCATGCGCTTCGTCACACGGGAGCTGTGCAACCGCAGCGACGCGAGCGTCGTCCTCGCCTACACCGGCAGACGCATCTTGGAAGAGCGTTACGATATCGATCCCCGCAAGATCGAGGTCATCTTGCACGGCGTGCCGGACGTGCCGCTGCGCAGCAGCCGTCACTTCAAACGCCGCATGGGCTTGGGCGATCAGACCGTCCTCTCGTCGTTCGGCTTACTCAGCCGCGGCAAAGGCATCGAATTCGTCATCGACGCGCTCCCGTCGATCTTCGCCCAGCATCCAAATGCCGTCTATCTCCTCTTGGGGGAAACCCACCCGGAAGTGAAGCGGCGCGAGGGCGAGACCTACCGCGAGTCACTGTGGCAGCGCGTCGAACAACTCGGCCTTGGCGATCGTGTTCGTTTCATCGATCATTACATGCAAGACGAAGAAGTTGTGGAGTATCTGGAAGCGACCGACGTTTACGTCTCGCCATCGCTCGATCCCGATCAGATCGTCAGCGGCACGCTCTCGTACGCGGTCGCATGCGGGCGAGTCGTGGTCGCGACAGCATCCGCCTACGCACGCGAACTGCTCGCTGACGGACGCGGGGTCACTGTTCCCTTCCGCGATAGCGCCAGCATCGCGACCGCCGTATCGTCGGTGTTGAGCGATCCGCAACTGCGCTCGAGCATCGAAACCACGGCCTATCGTTTCGGGCGTGCCATGACGTGGCCGCGTGTAGCCAGAGGGTACCAGCACACGTTCGCAGCCGCAATGGACCGCAAGGCCATCGCGATCGGCCGATCGGCGTCGCTGGAACGCGCCGCGTCGAAGCTCTGGAACGATACTCTCGCGCGCCGCACCGCGTCGGTCGGCGAAAGTGTCAGCTCACACTAGCGCGTGACCAGTTCCCCGCGTGCCGCCCTGCGCGACCAAACGCCGCAGGACCGAGTCGCGGCATCGATGGCCCTGCTGAGCACCATAGCACAGGGCAATCCTCCCTCGCTCGTCCACTGTCGCCACATGTTCGACCGCTACGGCATGGTGCAGTTCGCCATAGCTGACATCCCTGACTTAAAAGATGGCTACTGTCTCGACGACAACACGCGCGCCTTCTTGGTCGCCCTTCTGGTCAGGCACCTCGACGAGGGCAATGCTGACGCGCGCGACATTGGCGCTCACGCGCTTTCGTTCATGGAGGCATGCGAGCGCAGCGACGGCCGCTTCCACAATCTCATGGACGAAAACGGTTCCTTTACCGACGAGGTCGGATCCGAAGACAGCCTCGGACGTCTGATTTGGGCCAGCGGCGTCGGCGCTCGCTGCGCCGCCAATCCGCAATGGCGCACGCGCTCGCAAGCATTGCTGCGATCGGCGCTTGAGGCAAGCGACGCTCTGACGCAGCTGCGACCGCTTGCCTATACCATCCTTGGATGTGCTGCAGCGATCGCTCCGCAAGAGGCAGCCCTCATACCGGCTGCCACCGCAGACGTGTTGCCGCAGGCACTCGAACGATCCGCGCGCGCAGCCTTGGAGCGCGGCCTAAGCATCTTATTGCAGCATCTCGACGATAACGCCGAGGGTGACTGGCAGTGGTTCGAGCCCGGATTGAGCTGGGGCAACGCACGCCTTCCTGAAGCATTGCTGCGCGGCGCACTAGCGCTTGGTGATACGCGCGCTGCCGAGGCTGGCCTGCGAGCGCTTTCCTTCCTCGCCTCCATCACACAGCCCGACGACCGGTTTGTGCCGATCGGCAACCGCGGCTGGTATGAGCGTGGTAAGGAACGGGCGATCTACGACCAGCAGCCCATAGAAACGTGCACCATGGTCGATATGTGGCTCGCCGCTGCCCGATTGACAGGCGAGCTACAATATGAGAGCAAGGCGCTGACAGCGTTCTCCTGGTTCTTAGGACTCAACACCAACCGCGTGGCGATGGTCGATCCGGATACGGGCGGCTGCCACGACGGCCTCGAGCAATCCCGGGTCAATCCGAACATGGGCGCCGAGAGCACGCTCTCGTACCTCCACGCACACGCCGCCCTCGCTGCGCACCTGCGTGGGAAGCCGCGCTAACCGGCCGCACGCAACATCCACACACAACGTCAACACCCAGCACCCAGCACGCAAACTCTCGCAAAGGATCCTCTCCCGAAATCATCATGATCGATTCCCAAGAACTGCAAGCACTCGACTCGTACTCGCAGGCGGTCGTCGGCGCCGTTGAGCGCATCGGACCGGCTGTGGTCAGCGTCGGCATGGCGCGCCGCG
>JAFANK010000060.1 GCA_019232725.1 Vulcanimicrobiota bacterium
ACGCCGTACCGGTTGAGCGCGGCGTTCAGCGGAGCGATATAACAGCCGCCCACGCCTGGCGTGGAGAGAAAGTTGCCGGTTGGGACCAGCTTCCCGGCAGCGATTGCTGCGGCGATCTGTGGACACCCCAAATCTTCGAGCGGCTCGACCGTAGGCTCGAGGCTCGGCGCCACAGCGCCATAGTCGTCGCTTGAGAAGTACACGGCACTCGCGCCCAGACTCACCTCGTTGCTGCTGTTGACCTGGTTCGCATAATCAAATGCCTCGCCGAAACCGAGCGATTGGACATTTGCGAAGAAGTCGCTGAACGAGCCGGTGTGATAGGGCTGATTCACAACGAGGTTTTGCCCAGCACGGTACAACATCGCCTCGGCAAAGCTTGATGGGGAGAACTGATGCTTGAAATTCAGTTTTTCGATCACCGAGTTGAACGTGAACGTGTCCGGTGCCCCGGTATTTTGGTCGTAGGCAACCTGCCCAGGAAACAGCGTTATGTAGTTGCTTTGGAGGATCGAGGTGTTGCAGGCTGGGTACGGCGGCGCAAGACTTGCGCTGCACAGACCAAACGGATCGCTTGCCGACTGCACGTCGCCGTTGTGAGGAGCGTACGGCGCGACAGGCGGAGAGACCAGATAATCCTGCGGTGATGTGTTGCCGCTCAGGTTAGCCAGGAATTGCACTTCGTCTTTGCCGGTGTCCCCAAAGTGATAGAAAAGATTGAGCACGTCGTCATACCCGGTATTGAACGTCGTGTAGCCGAGCAAGAGCGGCAAGGTCGTCGAGCCATCACCATAGGCTTGCGCGTCATTGAACCCGCCAAACGCGACATAATAACTATAGCGGCCATCCGGCGCCGCCCCACCATAATCAAATGACAATTCGTGCCCGAAATACGGGCTCAAGACGCGGATCGTCGTCTGACCTTGGCCTGGGTACGAGCCGCGCTTGATGACCTGATTGATCACGCCGGAATTCGTATTGCCGGCGCTGACGTCGTAGCCACCGGTGGAGAGCTCAACGCTCTTCGTACCGTTTAAGGAGAATTGGTTGAAGACGCCGCCGATACCGGGATCGACCTGCGGCACGCCGTCGTAAGTGAAACCGATGTCGTTTTGTTGACCGGCCCGTATCGTCGGCGTTCCGGTGTTGTCGACCGTGACACCGGGCAAGTAGCCGAGCATCTGAGTCCCGTTTTGGTCTTGAGGTGTTCCTTGGAGCGCTTGGAACCGCTGCTGGTCGACCACATAGGTGCTGGCAGTGACGGTTGGCTGTATCAGCGTCGTCGAGCTGCGAACCGCAACGCGCGCGAGCGTCCGGACATCCGCTTGCAGATGGCCGTTGACGATCGTGGATTGGTCCTGGACCGTCGTTACACCAGAGACGGTTTGCGTGACGTACCCATCTTTTGCGAAGCTGACTTTGTAGGTGTCAGGAGGCAGCCCGTTGAGAGAATAAAAGCCATTGGCTGTCGACGTCGTCGCGGTGTGAGCGGAGGGCGAAACGGCCGAGACGCTCACGCGTGCGATCGGATGCCCCTGTGCGTCTGTGATGAAGCCTTGGATTCCTCCGGTCGTGCCGGCGCTGGCCGTGACGGTCGCAGACAGCGTGAATACAACAACCGCGAATGCCGCCATCAAGAAGAGAATGAACGAACCCTTCATGGGTTCTCCCGTCGACCGCACACCGGGGCGCGGAAACATCCTTAAGCACCAAGGGGTTCGCTAAGAAAGTCCGGCCGGCTGCTTTGAGGAGTTGGCTGCAGCGCATACACGGGGCCTGCGTCCGCGCACAACCGGCGGATCACTCGCAGCTCGTCTGGGTCCAGGACCGTGCTGTCTTCATGAGCCCCGAGGAGCAAGAGAGCTGCTACGTTCTTCCCAACCGCGATCGGCACCATGACCGAAGGCCGGGCAGTACCAGAGGGAGTTTCAGGTTCGCGCCATTGCAACGAATCGATATTGGTGATTTTCAGGTGTTCACGGGCTCGTTGCGCAAGCTGATCGTCTGGGAGGATGTGCCACAGCGCGCTTGGCGGCCACCCACAAGCCGCGACGCGCACGAATCCCTCGTCGCCCGTGCGCTCGAACAACGCCGCGGAGCTGAGCGTGAACGCATCGGCCATCTTCATTGTCAACAACTGATGCAGCTCGGCTTTGGATCCCGCGCGCCGTAACTCGGCACCAATAGTGGCAGCCCGTTCTTGCCTGCGATGCCACTTTCCGAAGAACAACGCGTCAACCGATGTGCCAATGCGCTGCCGAGCCGTATTGAGCAAGAACCCGACAAAGAG
>JAFANK010000061.1 GCA_019232725.1 Vulcanimicrobiota bacterium
TCGTCGGCGAGAATGCCACCGAACGCGTAGCGCCCGAGGTACGCGAGGAAGTCGAGGCCGCGCCGCTGGTACGGTCGCAATATCTTCGTGAGATGATCGGGCGGATCGATCTCTTCTATCCCGGAGAACCCGCGCACGGCTTCGCGCAGCTCGCGCAACTGTGCGGGAAGCTCCTGATCGCCGCATGCCTTGGCGAGGTCGTCATACACGGATAGCATCTGCGCCGTTGTGAGCCGGGCTCGGCCGCCGCGCTCGAGCGCATTGCCAAAACCGCCGGTCGCCTCGCGCAATAATGCAAACGATGACAGATCGATAAAGCGCCCGTCTGCGAGGCGGTAGAAACGGCCGGAGCTCTGCCACAACGCCTTCACATCGTCCGGCGACAAGGGCTGGCCATCGAGCATGAGTTCCACCGATATCTCGAGCCAATCGATCGGACCGGATGCGGATGCGGAGATCTTGCCCTTGGCCTTGGCTTTGGATTTCTCGTCATCGGAGCTGTCGACAGAGAGCGACACGTGGATCGCCTTGGGACCTTCCACTAACGACTTCATCGTTTCGTCGAGGTCGAGGTGGAACTCCGATCGCCACGCCGGCAGCACTTCAGTGCCGAACTGATAACCGATATCGGTGCCCTCTAAGCGCCAGGCCGTCTCATCGTAGTGCGGCAACGGATCGTCGGGGTGCTCGAGGTGAAACGCCTCGTAGATGTCCGTCCACGGCCGGAAGCCATGCGATTCGAGTTTGGTGCGCACGAGATGCGCGACGGCGGGATCGCAATAGGCGTAGCGGGGTACAGAATCTTTTTTGCCGTCATCGATCCGGCGAAGCGGGCTGAACTCGCCGGTCGTGATGGGCCAGTTCGCGCCGCTTTTCGCGTCTTCGACCGCAGCATCGGCCGTGATGCCGTCGCCTTGCCAGCGCAAGCGCAGCAGCGTTTGCTTCTCCATCTCCTCGGGCAACAGCAGTAGCTTAGCTGCTGTGTCGCGATCAAGCAAACCATGCGCGCGCTCGAGCAGTTTGGGAACCTCAGGCGAACTCAGCGTCAGCTCGCCCGTCGTCTTGAACCGCTCGACGATGCGCACGCCAAACGACCCGTCGTGCAAATAAAATGTTTGCCCATCGAACAGCCACGCCGGCATGCCGTCGATGACACGCACGGCGGTGCTCTCGATAGTCGATCCGTCAGGCCGGATGAACTGACCGGCGAGCTGGAGATCGCCGCCTGCGTCACGTTCACCGGCAAGTCGCAGCCGCAATGGCGACAAGATGATCTTCACGTGCGGCATCGTCTCCGGATGCGAGCCGAGATGATCATCGTAGCGCACGCGCGGGTGGGAGATGAGCCGCAGTAGCAGTTGTGCAAAATTATTGCTCAGACGTTGCGTATGCTCGCTCGACGGACGGGCCAGCGCATAGTCAGCGGGCGTGCCGAACATCGAGCCCAGCGTGGCGTCAGATAAGAGCGCGCTGTCGTAGCGGTCCCACTCTTCGCCAGTGAGGTTCGCCTGACGTGTCGTGCGGTAGAGCTGTTGCAGATCACCGTGGGTGCGGCTGACACCGTGCAGTTTCGGTGCATCAAGGCACAGGCGCGCGTAGAACACGCCGAGCCGCTCATCGAAGCCGACGACGACCCACAAACGGCGGCGAGGCACGATCGTCTCATGATGGGGTGAGAGCAGATCGAGCAACTCGCCCAATTCGCTGTTCAGGCGGGCACTGGGCGGTGGAGCGGCCGCAGCGGCGCCGTTGGTCGGCGCGACAGCGACTCCATTGCCGTTGGTCGCCGCTCCATTGCCGGCCGCTGCCGGTGCGGTTGGCACTGCGCCATCGGTGTGCGCTTCCGTGCTCTGCGCCGCCAGTTCGGAGAGCATCGATAAGGCTGCGACTGCGTGTTTGCAGTCGTATCCATAACGGCACGTGCAGTTGCAACGCATGCCGAGTGGCGGACGCGACGTGTCGCGCGTCAACGTCGTGGTGTGCGTCTCGGTGTCGGCGACAGTGGCAACGATGTCGTTGCGGCGCAAGTTGAGCGAACGGACTTTGCCGCGTTGGAACGCGGCGACACCTTGCGCGATGATCGGTTTCGGAAATGTTCCTTCGATCGCGGGCTGCGTCGGAATGGATGACTGCCAGAGGCCGAGTGGTGGGCCGCCGCGATCCGGGCCGACGCCCTCCTCAAAACGCAAAGTGATTGGTTGGTTCACTTTGGATTGCGCGCGAACAGCCATACTTTTCAAAGTTCGACGGGCCTCTCTTTACTTTCCCGCCTGATTTCCCATGAACAGAGCCTTTTCTCGCGCGGGACTCCCTGGAGCCCAGACAGGCGCATCCGCATGATTCGATTCAGCGAAGTCGAAGCAATGTTGGGCGTACAAGCGCGGCGATTTGTTCGATGTGCGTCCCATCCGCGCTTGAACCCCCGTGTGCCGTAGGAGCGGTCGACGGTCGTCGACTGAGGACACCGGTCAGGTCGTGAGCGTTCGTCTTTCCCAACTACTCGTCGCGATCGTCCTTGCGCTCGTCGCGTTGGCACTCTTTCGCACGGTCGCTGCATACCAACAAACAGCGGTCGTCAACGATCTGCGCATGCGGGGCGCCGCTATCGCCGACCGCGAGACGCGCCGCCTTGGTGACCGCATCTCGGCGATCGAGGGATTGGCCGCGTCGACTGCGTTGGGAGGCACCGGCTTTCGTCCGCGCACCTTTGAGCACGCGGCGCGGGTGCTCATGGCAGACGACCGTGCCATCAAGATGGTCGATTTCTTCGATGTGCATGACACGCACCTCGTGCACATCGTCGCCGGCGCGCCCGGCGCCGTGGGACCGCAACTCAAGCGGAAGGCCAAAGTTTCGCGCACGGAAGTGCAAGCGGTCGAGGTCGCCATTTTTGATGCGGAGCTCAGCCGAGCGACGTCGGTGGCCGACGTACCGCCCAACACCTCTGCGGACACTCCCATGAGCAATGGCCCGGTGCTCTCGCGCAGCCATTTCTACCTCGCCACACCGGTCGATGAACGCGGCCAGGTGGGAACCATCGTCGAGTATCTCGATGCGCAGCAGCTGCTGCTCGATGACATCGCGCCGCAAACGACACAATCGTTCGGCCTGGACGACGGACGCGGCAGAGATCTGCAAGCTGCCGTGTTTGCACCTCCGGCGAGCGCCGAGCGCCTCACGTTTGCGATACCTTTCGCCGACCGCGTCATGCAACTGCGCCTGCTCGTCCCGCCGCGTCGCTCGGTCAGCCCGTGGCTCTTCGTGCTCGGTTATTTCTCGCTCGTGCTCGCGATCGTCTTGCCCATGGAAGTGGTCGGCCAGATCAACCGCCGCGTACAAGCATTAAATGAAGAACTCGAGACGCGGGTGGCCGAACGCACGCAGGAGCTCGAGGAAAGCCTGCGCGAATCGCGGCGGCTTGCGGTTGTCGTCGAATCGGTTCACGAGGGCGTGATGGTGGTCGACGGCGA
>JAFANK010000363.1 GCA_019232725.1 Vulcanimicrobiota bacterium
CGCGTTACAAACGGACGTCGTCAAGACCAAGCGCGAGAAAGATGCGCAGCGCGAGCGCGCAGAGCTGTCGGTGAGCGAGCTTGAGAAAAAGGCCGAACAGCTCAAAGCCACGATCACAAGCGCGGAGGCCAAACGGGCAAAGGCGGAAGCAGAAGCCGCAGCCACCCAAACGGCGCTCGATGCGCTCGACCAACGCCTGGCGGCGGAACGAGCCAAGGCCGAAACGGCGACAGCTGATCTCAAAGACATCGTCGATGAAGCACGGCGGGCGCAGACGCACGCGAGTGACATGAGCGCGAGACTCGCCGAGCTCCAAGCGCAGATCGATCAAGCCGAAGGCCGCAAGCGCACGCTCGAGGATTCGATCGGCAAAGTGAAACCGCTGGCTGCGAGTGCCGAAAAGCGGCGCACGGAAGCTGAGTCGGCGGCGGCGCAGGCCGAGAAAAAGCGAGAGAAAACGGAAGCCGAGCTCAAGGCAGCGGAGACGCGCAAGCGCGAGCTTGAAGAGGCGCTTGCCAAGCTCAAGTCGCTGCAAACGGCCGCCGAGCAACGCCGGCTTGAGAACGAAGCCGCAGCCGAACAGGCAGAAGCGCTGCGCAGCAAGCGAGAAGGTGATGCGGAAGCGCTGGGCGCGCGCATCGCAGGCTTGGAGTCGTCGCTGAAGGACACCGACGCGCGCGCAAAGGCGAGCGCAGCCGAAAGCGCGACCTTGGCAGAGATCACGAAGAAGGTCGAACAGCAAAAGGCGGCAATCGCAAAACTCGAGGCCAAGCGCTACGAAGCTGAAGAAGCGCTGGCGGCAGTAGAAGCGCATGCCGCCGAGGCGGAGGCCGCCGCCGCGGCCGCCGATGAACGACGCGCGGCAGCCGAGCGCAGCGTGCACGAGCTCGAGGCAACGCTTGAAACCACACGCTCGCGTAGCGTCGAACCCGACGAGCACGCGACGATCAGCGTAGCCCGGCCATCCATGGCCGACGTTGACGCGGACGCTGTCGAGTTGATCGTGCCGGCGGAATCATGCGTGGAATCGTTGCGCACCATCGAGACCCTCGCCGCTGATGGCGAGCTGACCATCGACGTCGCGACCGACATGGCGGGGCTCATCCACGAAGGCCGCGCCCCAAGCGCGCTGCGCGAAGCGCGCAAGCAAGCGAACCTGGCAGCCCAGCCCGCTCCTTATCTGCTCGTGTCGGGCGATTTGTGCCGCGATTTGGGCGACATTGCAGCCGCACGTGCGGCCTATCGCACGCTCGCGCTGGCGGATCCATCCAAGGCTTCCCTCGCCCAGGCGCGCATGGGAGATCTCTTCATCGCATTCGCCGAGCGCAGCACCGCTGCAGCGCTTCAGCGCGATGACGCGCATTTCGCAGCCGCGGGCGATCCTGCAAAAGCGATCGCCACGTACGCAGACCTTGTCGCGCGGTTTCCAGATGACCCGACGTTCCGCGAGGAGCTGGGCGCCATCCACGAGCAGCTCGGCAACACCACTGCGGCCGCGCTTGCCTACACGCAGGCGATGGTCGGCTATCTCGGCAGCGACGACGTCGCACGTGCAGTCGAACTAGCGCCGAAGCTCTTGGCTGCGCCGTCTGGCGATGGCGCGTCGTATGAGCTCGCTGCACGCGCGTTCGAGCGCGCCGGACACAAGGCGCAGACGCAGAGCGCGCTCGACCGCGCACTGCGCGCCTATCACGAACATCATGCAGCCTCGGATGTCGAGCGCGTGTGCAGGCATCTGGCGGAGATCGCCGAGGATCCCGTGCCGTACCGCCGCGAGCTCTCCCGGTTGCTGCACGAGGCTGGCGATGGCGCAGGCGCCGCCGAGCAACTCGTCGAGGCTGCGGAAAAGCTCATCGCCTGGTCGCGCGGTGCTGACGCACACGAACTGCTTCGCGAAGCGGCCGCCATGGCGCCGGACGACGAGATCACGGCTGCGCGCATTGCCGCGTTGCAGGGACGTGCAGATGACGTGCAGCGCTCAGTCGACGACATCGCGCGAGGCGATCTCTTGGTCAGCAAAGAGCAGTACGAGCGCGCAGCGGAGGCGTACCGTCGTGCGCTCGACGAGAATCCCACACATGCGGGTGCGGCATATCGTTTGGCTTGCCTTTTGATGGACCACCTGCACGACGATGAGACCGCGGAGAAGCTGCTGCAAACAGCGTCGGAACTGCGTCCAGACCATGCTGCGACGCGATACCGCCTGGCGCTCGTCAAGGCCGCACGCGGCCAGGTGGTCGAAGCGGTGGAGCTCTTGATCGCGCTTGCACGCTTCGATGAGGCCAATGCCGACTTCATCGAACAGTTCGCCGAGCGCCTGGAGAAAGACGCAGAGAACGGCGACGTCGCAGCCAAGTACCGGCTCGGCATCGGATACCGCGAGCTCGGACGCGTGGACGAAGCGCTGGTCATCTTGCAGTCCATCCAGCGCGAAGCCGACTACGTCGTGCTCTGCCACAATGCCATCGGGTTGTGCCTGCGCCGTCAGGGACTCGATACGGCGGCCGCCAAGCGTTTTTCCAAAGCGATCGAAACACCGGGATATCCCGAAGCGCAATATCACGAAGCGCTCTACAATCTGGGCGAGCTCTACTACGCGAAGAACACGCCGGAGTCGCTGGCGCTGGCGCTGGCATCCTTTGAAGAATTGTACGCGAGCGATTGCACGTTCAAGGACGTCGGTGACCGGATCAAGTCGGTGAAGACGCGTATGGGAGCGGTCGACCGCCCGAAGGTCAAGCGACTGCCGACCCGCGCAGCGGACCTCAGCTAGTCCTGACCATTCGGTGTCCTGGCTAAGGGAACGCTGCCGCCGGACCGATTATAAAAGAAAAGGGACGTCTTGTCGGCCTTTGTTTGCCTCATGCCGAGACTGCCGCCAATAGTGCGTCATTGTAAGTAGGTGGGAACGCCTTTGAGCTCGCCGTTTTCACAGCGCTCGAACTACCCGAGACCTCATAATGGGGGCAGCGCCGCGGCGGGTACGAACCCCTACGCCGTGCGCCGCACGACCACGCCGCTGAAGTTCGGGCTCACGCTCGTGCTCCTCGTGTCGCTCGTCTTGCTGGCGCTGGCGGGTATCACGCGCTACACGGTGGGCGAACCGCTGCTTCCCGATTGGCTCGCGAAGGCGGTGCACCACCGCCAACCTTCGCTGCCCCCAGGCATGACCTACGACTTCTCGATCATCGACCCGGCGACGAATCATCCGCTCGCAACGCTGCCGGAAGTGGGCAACGTCGAGTTACGGCTCGCGGTGACGAACGATTCTGCGTTGCCCATGACCATGCGCTTCCGCACAGGGCAGCAATGCGAATTCATCGTGCGTCAAGCGCTCTACGTCGTGGATGGTCTGTTCGCCGTGCCGATCGAGAAGTGGCGTTCCAGTTACTTCCATGTCGTCTCACAGAAACCAACGACGCTCGTGTTGCAGCCGGGCCAGACCAAAGTCTACACGGCGTTGTTCACCCTGAACGCGCTCAACGCGGACCAGATGGCTCCCGGCGAATACCGTGTCGTGGCCGTGGTCGATGCGTACAGCACGGGGCGTTGGGAGACGTCGATACCGATGGAAAAGCCTCTGTAGCGATTCAAAAAATGAGCGCCTGACCCCGACACGAAGTCACGCCTCCGTGAACGTGGCGTTGACAGGGTTCATGGGCGCGGGGAAAAGCACGACCGGCAAGCGGCTGGCACGCCTTTTGGGCATGCCCTTCATAGACGCCGATGCCGAGCTCGAGCGGCTCCACGGTTCGATCGCGGAGATCTTCGCCACGCGCGGCGAGCGCGAGTTTCGTCGCCTGGAAACCGAGATGATCGAGCGGTTGTCAGCTGATGGCCCGCGCGTGATCGCCGTCGGCGGTGGAGCAGTTGTGGAGCTTTCGAACCGGCGGATGTTGCGCCGCCACGGCGTGATCGTGCATCTCAAAGTGAGCCCAGCCGTCGCCTGGCGCCGCGTTGCACACCGCAGACATCGGCCGCTGTTGGGGGAACGCCCCGACTTGGCGCGCGTGACATCGATGCTGACCGAGCGCGCAAGCGCGTATGCCGATTGCGATTACGTCGTCCATGTGGACCATCGAACGCCGCTTGGCACCGCACGCGCAATCGCGCGCTGGTATCGAGCGCGTCAGCCACACGCTGCGGATCCCGCATGAAACGCATTCTCGACGGGCTGCCGTACCCTGTCGTGGCTGGGCGAGATGCTGCACAGCTCGTCGCTGAACTCGCGGGACCCTTGCGCCATCGGACGATCGTGGTGAGCGACCGGCTCGTCGAACGGCGTGGGAAGCTCGTGGCAGATGCTGTTCGCGCAGCGGGCTGTGACGTGCTTGGTGTGGTGAACATCGCCGCCGGCGAGCGGCGCAAGCATCTGAAAACGGTCACCGACCTGCACACCGCGTTCTTGCATGCTGGAGCCGACCGGCATACGCTTGTGATCGCGGTGGGTGGCGGTACACTTACCGACACTGTGGGCTTTGCCGCTGCCACGCTCCTCCGGGGTATACCGTGGCTCGCCGTGGCGACGACCATCGTCGGGATGGTCGACGCTGCGATCGGTGGCAAAACGGGTATCGATCGCCCGGAAGGCAAGAATCTTGTGGGTGCGTTTTGGCCACCCGTGGGTGTGGTCGCCGATCTCGACGCGGTCACAACGTTGCCATTGCGCGAACGAAGGACCGGTATGGCGGAGGTGGTCAAGGCGGCGATTGTCGGCGACGCGGAATTGCTCGAACGAATAGCACTATTCGACGTGAAGGGCGATCCACAAGTATGGGAGCCGCTGGTCGCACGAGCCGCGGCGGTGAAGATCGGGGTCGTCGCGCGCGATCCGCTGGAGCGCGGCGAACGTAAGACGTTGAACCTGGGCCATACGTTTGCGCATGCGCTCGAGCAGGCCTCGAGATATCGTATGCCACATGGCGCCGCGGTTGCGCTCGGTTTACGGGCAGCAGGAATTTTGGCACGTGACCGCACGGGATGGCCGCACGCAGATCATCGGCGCATGTTGCACGCGTTGCGCCGATGTGGGCTGCACGTGCATGTCCGCGGCCTTGCACCCGAGGCCGTCATGGGCGCGATGCGGACGGATAAAAAGCGCGTGAACGGGATATTGCGCTTCGTCCTGCCCGCCAAGCTTGGCGATGTTCGCTACGGGTGCGAAGTGCCGGCAGCGGCGGTGCATAGCGCGCTCAAGGAGCTGGGCACCGCGGTGGCAAGCGGCGGATGGTGATCGAACAGGCCGCCGCGCTCGTCGACGTGGTCGTGGACGTGCAGACCAAAGCGCTGGACGAGCCGTTCACCTATTCGACGGGCGGGTTTGGATCGCTGCCGGTCGGCACGAAAGTGCGAGTCCCCCTCGGTGGTCGCGTCGTGTCTGGTTGGGTGGTCGCAACCCCCGCGCACGCCGCAGCTGCCCACGTGCTGAAACCGCTGGACGAGGTCTGCGATGATGCCAGCATCCCGCCACAAGCAGTGGAGCTGGCTCGCTGGCTGCGACGGCGATTTGCGTGCACGTTTCGTGAAGCACTCTCAGCCGTCGCTCCTCGCACGGTGCAGCCGTCCGACCGGTTCACCTTCACGGACAAGTCTGCGAACAGTGATATCATCGCAACGATACTGGAGCGCCGCTTCGGCAGCAAAAGTTTTTCAAGCCTCGCAGCTGCTCGCGCGCTGCGTGCGGCCGGCGAAAAGCACCCGCTCGGGGAGATACGCGGCCACTTGCGTGAGCTCTCGCGAGCCGGGATCCTCGCTCGCACGACCGTGCAAACGCAGCGCAGCGCTCGTGCGCCGCAAGCGCCGTCGCTTGCAGTGCTCGTTGATGCGGCGGCGGTAAAAGGGTCCGCGCAGCGACGCCTGGTCGAAGCGCTCGCGGATGCCGGCGGGTCTTTGCCGTTGCTTGAGGCGCGCCGGAGAAGCCGGGCGAGCGCCGCCGTGGCCCGGGCAGCCGTGGTCGCGGGTGCTATCGCTCTTCGCGACTCAAGCGAACTCCCAGAGCGTATCGTCGACCTCGAGACGGGAGCGCCGCTTGTGCCGACGCCCGATCAGCGCATGGCGGTTGACGCGCTCGACGCTGCATTCGCGCGTGGGACGACGACGGCGCTGTTGCAAGGCGTCACCGGAAGCGGAAAGACCCTGGTCTACGCGCAGCTTGTGGACCGCGTGCGTGCGCGCGGGGGACGCGCCATCGTCCTCGTGCCTGAGATCGCCCTCACGCCGCAAACTGCCGGCCGTTTCCACGCTGCGTTTGGCGCACGCGTCGGCGTGTTGCATAGTGGTCTCTCCCAGGGGCAGCGACTGCAGGTGTGGAGCGATGCTGCGAGCGGCGCGCTTGACGTCGTGATCGGCGCACGCTCAGCGGTGTTCGCGCCGTTACCGGATTTGCAGCTCATCGTGGTCGATGAAGAGCACGAGGCGTCATACAAGCAGGATGTGGCGCCACGCTACCACGCTGCGGCTGTCGCCATCGAGCGCATGCGGCAGGCCAACGGTTCCGTGCTCTTGGGCAGCGCCACACCGAGCCTTGAAAGCTATTGGAACGCGCTGCAAGGGCGGATCGTGCACGTGCGGCTCACCAAGCGCGCAACGGATGCGCCCTTGCCGCCGGTCGAGATCGTCGACATGACGCGTGGCGGTACCTCGCGCTTTAAGCGCGCGCTTGGGCCGGCACTCACATCAGCGATCGAGTCGCGGCTGGCAGCGGGCGAGAAGACGATGCTTTTCGTGAATCGGCGAGGTTACGCAGGCGTGCTCCTGTGCCGCAGCTGCGGGTTTGCGCCTCGCTGCAAGCGTTGTGCGGTTTCCCTGGTCGTGCACGCAGCCGACCGCTCGATGCGCTGCCATATCTGTGGGGATGGCTTTCGCATGCCTGCCCGCTGTCCGAAATGCGCGTCCGCCGATCTGCTGCCGTTCGGTGTCGGTACGCAACGCGTGGAAGAAGAGATCCGCGAGCTCTTTCCCTCGGCGCGGGTTGTCCGGATGGACTCAGACAGCACGGGCGCCCTGGGCGCGCACGGCCGGCTGCTGCGCTCGTTTGCCACAGATGGTGACATTTTGATTGGCACGCAGATGATCGCAAAGGGGCTGGATTATCCGACCGTGACCTTGGTTGGCGTGGTGGCGGCCGATCTGGACCTGAATCGGCCAGACTTCCGCGCCGCTGAGCGGACGTTTTCGTTGCTCACGCAGGTCGCCGGCCGTGCCGGCAGAGCCGCTCCCGGCAGCCGGGTGATCGTCCAGGCGTACGCACCGGAGCACTATGCCATCGCATTAGCCGCACGCCATGATTATGATGGCTTCGCTGAAAAGGAATTGTCGGTGCGACGCGAGCTCGGCTATCCTCCGTTCGGTCGGCTAGCATATATCGTGATGGCGGCTGTGGATCGCGAACGACTTCAGCTCGCTGCAAACGAAATGGCTGCCCGGCTGCGCGCATTCGATAGGACGATCGACGTCCTCGGGCCTGCGCCAGACGTCCTCGCCAAGGCGCGGGGTGAATACCGCCTCCGTATCGCGCTCAAATCTTCTTCTGAAGAGGCGCTGCTTGACGCATGTTCGCTCGCTCGGACTTCTCGCCCGGCTGATGGCGTGCGTGCAACGGTCATCGTCGACCCGTGATCAGGATTTTTGCAGCAGCTAAAACGCCGTGCCGATGCCGGCTCGCAACCCGGTGAAGGACGACGGCGAAGTATCGGCAGGCAGTCCCGAACGCAGCGAGCCGCCGAGCGAGAAGAAGAGACCTCCGCGTTTGCGTGGTGCGAACAGCAAGCCGGCATCGGCGCTGGTGAAGGTCGCGCCGACGCCATTATGCTGCACGTGCGGATAGACGTAGACGGACGCATACGGCGTTAAGCCGCCGCGCAGGTCAGGCAGCAGGCTCAAGCCCACTCCCAACGCGTTCATGTTCGCGTTCGAGGTCGAACGCTGGATCGAGACATAGCCGAGTCCGAAGGCTGCGTGCGACGAGGGTGGCTCAAAAGCCACTCGCCCTTGCGCGTACGATACGAGTGGGTTGTCGCCACCACGCACATTGACATTGTCGTACATGATCTGCGCGAGATAGAAGGGCCCAAGCCGGCCGAGCAGATCGAAAAAGAAGCCGCTCGATTGCGATGACGGAAAAGAAGTGGGCGTGCTTGTCGATCCAGGGGTCGGCGGGATCTGACCACCATTTGCGCTGCCGCCGAGGTAGCCGGCCGCAACGTAGCCATAGCGCCCAAGAGCCGGCTCGGTCGCTGACGGGCTTGGAAATGGATTTGTTTGCGGTGCGCCGCCGGGGATTTCAGGCGACGGTGATGCGGAGGGAAAGGGAACCGGGCTTGGTTGCGGCGCGGGCTGCTGCGCGCGGGTCGGAGCCAAGGCTCCTGCCCACAGAGCGCAGAGGACAAAAACGGCGGCCAGAGAGCGGCGCCGCGGCTCCACTATCCGGCTTTGACTGCGCGCTTAGCGAGTCGCGACTTTTTGCGATTCGCCTTGTTCTTATGGATGATGCCGCGCGCCGCAGCCTTATCAAAGGCCGACGCTGTCGATTTCTTGGACTCAAGCGTTGCGCCGCCGGTGACCGCGCTCTTATACAAGCTCTTGAGCTTGCTCTTGACGTCTTGGTTGCGCTGACGCCGCTTTTCTGAGGCGCGCGACCACTTCTTGGCTGCATTGATGTTCGGCAATAGATCAAAACCTCCGATGGAGAAAACCGATTTCCTGCGCCACCGCGGCCGTACCTCCGGGGAACTTCCTGCATTGGTGCTGAAAGCGGCAGTAGGCGTATGGCGTTCGTACGACTCCTGGCAAGCCCGCTACTCGCATCAAGCACCGCCGATGCGTTACAGCGCCGTTGCGCGGGCGACGGCTCGCTGCTCGCATTTGTCAGCGACCCTGATATCGACACCACGGTGTGCTCGCTGCGCGTGCCTGACGAGGGTTTGCGAAAAGCTGTCGCAAGTCTCACGGAGACGATCGGCGTCGCGCAATCCGTCGGTCGTGCGTTTCGAATTGAGATCCAGCATTCTGATGCCGCGAGCGCCATCAGCGACGAGGCGCTGCGTGCGGTAGCGGTAGATGCGCAAGGCGCGCTTCGCTCATCCATTTATATCGCACGCCGCGCGATGGCCGCAGGTCCTTGGAGCGCAGCGCGAGCGATGGGATGGGGGCCGCAGGGACTCGTGCTCGGAGACGCTGCGCCGTCGCTGCCCTTCGGCGGTGCCGAATCGTCGGGCGTCGCTATTGAAGTCGGCAGCCCGACCGTCATCCTCAAAGCTCGGCTTGCTGGTGGTCTGAGCGGCGCGCAGATGCACGCCATCGCGCGCGTGTGCGGCAGTGGCCAGGCCGGTTTTGTCGAGGCGGCCGTCTACCCCATCGCCCTCAGCCGCGATGGCAGCGCATATTTCGTGATCGAACTCAGCGACGTCAAGCGCGTGCCGCCGCATCGCGTACTCACGTTGTTGGAGATCGAAGCGCGCAGGTATGGTGCACGACTTGGATTAGGGGCGCTGCTGAGCGATGCACCGCTGAGCGTTTTTCTCGGTGCGCTGGCGACGCACATGGCGTTACCGGTGAACGCCGCGCAAGTGATCGAGACACACGTGCCGGCGCAGACAGTGCAGGCGACGTCATGACGCTTCCGCACATCGCGCTGAGCTGGCCGGATGTCTTCGACATCATCATCACGGCTGGCATTGTCTACGTCGTGCTCATGGTCATGCGCGGCACCCGTGGCATGCAGATCCTCCAAGGCATCGGGTTGTTGCTCGCGGCGCGTTTGGCTGCGCAAGTGCTGCATCTTTCCACGGTGTCATCACTGCTCAATGCGTTGCTGGTCGTATCGGGTGTTGCGATTCCCATCGTGTTCCAGCCCGAGTTGCGACGAGCGCTTGCCCAGCTCGGGAGCGCGGGCTTTCACGAGGGCCGGCCGCACCTCTCCGATGCCGGCGCCGTGAACCGGTTGTGCGAAACCCTCGGTACGGCGGCGACCGTGCTGTCGCGCAGCGCGATCGGGGCGATCATCGTGATCGAACGCAGCGCGGCCCTCGACGAGTACATCGAGTCAGGCACGTGGGTCGACGCGGTGCTCAGCGCCGAAGCCCTGCTGTCTATATTCTCCCCGCGCTCGCCCTTGCACGACGGCGCCGCGATCATCCGCAAAGACCGCATCGCGGCGGCGGGCTGTTTCTTGCCCCTCGCCGAGACGACGCTGCTCGATCGGCGGATGGGCACCCGTCATCGCGCCGCGCTCGGAATCACCGAGGTGACGGACGCACTGGCCATCATCGTGTCTGAAGAGACGGGCGGCATCGCGATCGCCAAGGCAGGCCGGCTGCTCGAGCAGCAACAAGACGCAGCGCGCATCGCTGCGGCCTTGCGGTCATCGATGACGTGGACACGTGGCGCGACGTC
>JAFANK010000365.1 GCA_019232725.1 Vulcanimicrobiota bacterium
GAGGTCGGGAGCTTGCTGCTCAAGAGCCACTCTAAACCCAAGATGAGGACCGCGATGGCGACGGTGATCCCGCCAAATACCAACGAACGGCTCAGCACAAATCGGACGTCGATGACGCGGTGTCGAACAGTCGCGTAGGCAACCGCCAACGGCAACACCACTGACAGCAAGGCCAGTGCGGTGAATTCCCACGATAGCGGGAACCAGCTCGGGAGGTTGACGACGCTGAGCACCAGGGTAAGAGCGTAGACCACAAAGGCGACGAGGTTGCAAGCGAGCCCAAAAATAACCCACTTGATCTTTTGCCTATCTATGCCGCGTGCGGCGAGGTAATTGCGAATCAAAATGGCGGGCCCTGCGATCATAACCGTCAGAACCAAAAACACGAGAACGTAGAAGAGCGTGATCCGCACACTGAACGGAGCAAAATTGCGTTGCGCGATACTCATCCACGTGAACAGAGCAACCATTACAGCAAGCGCGTACGGCATGGCGTTGTCGAGTTTCCGCTGCCACCCATGGGGCGTATTGGTCGGAAACCGAACGCAGAACGTGAACAGTCCGACCGCTGAGGCGCTCATAATCACGCCTCCGGCTATATCCACAGCGGCACCCCATTGGGACGCAAAAATGGAATTGCTCTCTGTATAGTTCTGGAAGAAGAACAAGGTGAATAGATAGAAGCCCCACGTCATTCTGTTTGCATGGAACACCATGAGCCAAAGCGCGATAGCCAAACTCGCGACGAGCGCGCCATACAGCAAGATGAGCGCGATGGCGTCGCTTGCGGATAAGGGACCGAGCGGCAGGGCGCGGATCGTTACCAGGTGGCGCGTCACTGGGGTGACCACCCAAAGCCGCAGTACCCTTCCGACAGGTAGGTTCGTGCCATTGGCTCGCATGAGCAAGAGCAGCGAGCTATCGTCCGGGGTTACGGGCCGAACGATGTCGCCCGCCCTCAGGCCGGCCTTTTGGGCGGGAGAACCTGCCGTGACCGTTTCGAGCGTAGCGCCGTTGGCGCTATCCGCCTGCAGACCAAGGAAGCTCACACCGAACGTTCCATAAGCGCCTGGATTCCAGATCTGATCCAATCCAAAAGTAGTCAGCATAACGAACGCGGCAATCGCGAGCGCAGCCAACGTATTAGCGATGAGCAGCAGTCTGTGTTTGAAGTTTCCCGCTGTTGCGCTCATCGTGCGTGGGTCCCTAAGGACGCATCGAAAGCGTCGCCTGCGCCGGCAGCGGGTCGATGCGGCTGGCTGGCTCAAGCTGGGGTAGCGGTGCGATACTGAAGAGAAGAGCAGCCTCGCTACAGACGCCGCGGATGGCACGAAGCTCATCCGGGTCGAGCCGCGTGCCGTCCTCATGTGCGCTGAGGAGGACGATCCCCGTGACGTTCTTACCGGCGATGATAGGCACCATGATTTCCGGACACGCGACGCCTGAGGAAACGCTGGGCGCAGGCCATTCCAATGCGCTGATCTCGCTGATTCTCGGACGGGTTCTGACACGCGTTGCAAGCGCATCGTCAGAAAGAATGTGCCAAAGCGTGCCCGACGACCAGCCGTGCGCCGCAACCCGAACGAAACCTCCATCGACCGTTCGTTCGAATAGAGCAACTGAGGCTAAGGAGAATGTTTCGGCGACGCCCTTCGTCAGGGGCTCGTACGCGGCGGTTTTTGCACCTGCGCGTCGCACGAGGTCACGGAGCGCATCGACCTTCTCCTTGGTGCCGTGCCATCCCCTAAAGAAGATCGCATCGACCATGTTGCCAATCCGCTGGCGCGCGAAGTTAAGCACAAAGCCCACGAGGAGCGCAATTCCAGCATACACCGCGGTCTGCCACCTTGAGTTCGCGAATCTTGTGCTGAAAAGCCAGTCCAGCACCGCAACCACTGCAATGATCACCAACGCGATTGTGCCGTACACGAGCGCGCGACTCACGACAAATCGAACGTCGATCACCCGATGTCTGATGACGGCATACGCAACCGCGAGCGGTAAAAGCACGGCGGTCGAGATGCCGACGTTCGCCACCGAAGTTGGCAATATGCCTTCAAAATAGAGCGCAGCAAACACAAACGCGATGGAGTTGCACGCGAACCCCAAAACAATCCACGCGCTCCGCCGGCGCTCAACGCCGTGGGAGCCTCGGTAGGTGGCAATAACGCTGGTTAAGCCAACGACACCAGCAACCGCCAAACCAACATTCCATACGTGCTGCCACAACCCGGCAAACGCAGGACTTACTCCGAACCCGTAGCTGCCGAGAGCGGCGAAGCTCTGGCCGACGATGAGCACAACGAAGAGGATCAGAGCGGCATTTTCGGCTGTTTGTCGCCAGCCAACGGTTCGGTTCGACGGAAATCGGAGGCAGAATATGAGGAAGCCGATGACTGCGAACGGCACGAGCAACGCTTGCCACGCAAGAGTATACGCGAGCATCCAATTTGTGGGGATGTATGAAGGGTTGCCCTGTGGTATCCAGATGAGCCCGACTCCCATCGCATAGAAACCCCAGGTCATCCAACTTGGGCTGAGTACCGCCAGCAATGCACCCACCGCCAAGTATACAAGACACGCAACGGCGATAAGTGCGCTTGAGGTCGCGTCGACCAAAGACAATCGGACCGGATTTGCCTTCAGGGTGACCGTACGGCGTGCGCTGCCGCGCTCAACTGTGATCGTTGTGAGCTCGCCGGGATTTGGGGAAAATGGTCCTCCGAAGATCGCTCGATCTCGCAGTGTTAGTGGGAGAACGACGCTGTCTCCGACCTTAATCTTAGCCTTATCGGCCGCAGACCGCGGAGTGACTGCCGCGACTTGGACCGACGGTAACTCTACGCTCAATCCGAATTCCCCGTAGGACGCGGGGTCGAAAGCATACTTAAATTCCGGCACGAGTTGGATGAGAGCCACGATCGCTACTACGACGACTGCAGTGATATTTGCAATCGAGCGAAGCTTACGTGTGTTCTGCGCCCGCGGTAAGACCGTCATGTGTACCGTGCATATGCTATTGACGCCGGTGTGACATATGCGTCATCGCCTTTCGAGTTAGGGCTGCTTCGACATCGTACGTTCACATACTAGCCCCACGAGGCTGGGTCCGCGCACGATTATGATGGTGCTTCCGGACTCGTTGTAACTTCCTGACGCTCGACAAGCAGCTGCCATAGGCTCGACGCGCCATGAGCGACCCAGGTTTCGCGAGTGACGACATCCGTAACGCGACAACGCAGTTCGCCCGCGCGCGTGCGGAAGAAGACAACGACGAAACTCCCCGGCATCTCCTCGAGGTGCGGGGTCACGGCGCACGACCGAGCCGTCCCACCCGCAGCTTCGGTCTCTGGTCATCACTGGGGCGTGTCCCGATTAGGAAGAAAACGCTCGTAAGCAGCCAACCCTTCAATACTTCCCGGTCCTCCAGGACTTGGAATCCTGGCTTACGGTAGCAAGCCGGAGTAAACGCATCGTAAAACGGGCCGGATCGTATGCCGGCTCGAGAACCTAAGCAATGTCGAGCTCGCAACTTGCAACACTCGGAGGCTTTGCCTTCGTAGTTGACGGTCTTTCCGTACCGGGTCCGTCCACGCGAAAGGCCCGGGCGATCATGGCATACCTCGTCATGAATCGTCGCACGGAGACCGCCCGCGACCGGCTGCTTGAGATCTTTTGGCCCGACGCCGAACCGGACCGGGCGCGCGATAGCCTCAAGACCGCACTGTGGTCGATTCGGCGTTGCCTCAAAACTGCCGGCGTTGAGGCTGATGAATTCCTCCAAGTCAGCAAATCGACGCTGCGTTGGGCAGCAGATACCGTCGTGGATGCGATGCAATTCACCGAGCTCGCAGCTGGTGACAACGGTAGCTCGACGCGCGCAGCGCTCGACCTGTTTCGTGGAGATTTTCTCGAGGGCGACTACGACAATTGGGCGGTGGCAGAACGCGAACGTTTAGCTGCGCTCTACGAGCGAGTCCTGTCGCGCGTGGTCAGGACCTCAAAAGATACAGACGCCGCTCAGCTGCTCATCGCACGCAATCCGTACGACGAAGAGGCGTACGTTGCGCTGGTCGAGGCGGAGCTGCAAGCCGGAAGACGGTCGGCCGCAGTCACCTGGATCGAGCGCTGTCGTAAAGCGCTGTCGGAAATCGGAGAAACGCCTTCCGAATCGTTCGAAGAACGGTTCCGAAGCATCATTCGCGTCGAACCCGTTGTCGCCGATGCGCTTGCCTTGCCGTTCGCCGGCCGTGAGTCGGAACTCGGACTCGTGGCCGGAAAGATCGTCGATGCCTCGACAGGGCACGGGAGCATGACGCTCGTTCATGGCGAGGCCGGCATCGGAAAATCGACGCTGCTCAACCGTGTCATCCACATCGCTCGGGAGAACCGGCTTCGCGTGTTACAGGTCCGCTGCACGAACGATGCTCCCGGCCCGTTCGGCCCATGGCAGGCCGTGTTTCAAGGAGTCGATGACGCAGATTTTGACACATTCGTGCGCGCCCACGGAGGTGATGTGGCCACATCGGTGTCGCGGGCAATCGCAGCGGCATTGCATGACCCGGCGATCATCGTCGTTGATGACGTGCACGAATTGACCGGCGACGCCCTGGAGATCTTTGTGAGCCTCGCGCGATCCGCATCCGTAACGCATGCGGTGATTGCGGGGTCGCGTCCCGAGGGTGTCGCCGTCCTGCGCTCCCGGTTGCACGATCTCGAACCCGAGGAGATCGCGCTCGGTCGTCTGGATCGCAAGAACCTCAAGTGGGCGCTTTCACAAGCCTTAGGAAACGAGCAGCCGGAAGTTCTCGACGTACTGTACGGTCGCTCAGGCGGACATCCGCTGTTCTTCACCGGGTTGCTGAACGCACTCGTGAACGAGGGCGCTCTTCGTCGTGAAGGAAGAACGTGGCAGCTCATCAAGCAAATAGATGCGGAGTTGGAGCTGCCGGACAATATCAGGCGGTTCATCGATGCACGATTGCAGGCGCGCGGCGACGCGCCTCGCGCAGTCGCCTGTGCGCTGGCGCTTGAACCGGCAGCCAATGCCGATGATCTTGCCTCGGTGCTGCGCTTCGACGAATCAACGACGTTAGATGCCCTCGACGACCTGCTATCGCTTGGGCTGATCACTCAGCCGGTTGTTGGCCCACAGTTTGCGTTCGCACACGATCTCATCCGCGAAGTCGCTGCATCGGGACTCAACGCCGGTCGTCGCGCGCTGCTGCACCGCGCATTCGCGCAGCGTTTAGCGGCAAGCGGGGAGCTTGAAGCATCGCTGCGCTTGGCCCGCCACTTCCAGGCGGCGGGCGACCTTTTATCAGCGTCGCAAGCCTACTGCAAGTCTGCGCACGCTGCCCTCGAGCTCAACGCTGCGCAAGACGCAATCGAGCGGTGCGACGCGGGGATCGTGGCGGCGGAGAAGCTCGAGCGCACCCCGCCTCGCGACCTCGCGCTGGCGAAGCTGTACCGGACATCGGCGCAAGCTGCGATGAGCCTCGGCAACCCAGGCGAAGCGATCAAACGCGCGCGGGAGGCAGTCACGGCTGCGCGTGCTGCCGGTGATATTCACGAGTCGAGCGCAGCGATGCTGGATCTGTCGGTCATCGAGGGAGCCGCCTTCCACATCTCCGAGCAAGAGTCGGACGCCGCCGAAGCAGCGCGCACTGCGACAGTATCGGGCGACGCTGCACTTGAGGCATTGGCTCTTGTGCAACGCGCAAGCGCTGCGCGCCGGCTGGGGCACCGAGAGGAAGCGCTTGCGGATTGCCGCTCCGCGCATGACCTTGCGCAACGCTGCGAACGGCCGGACATCATTGCCGCTGCGCTCGAGGAGTTCGTGCGCGCGCACATGACCTGGTGGTCATTCAGCGAGGCGATGGAAAGCGCTCGTAGTGGCCTCGATGCGGCGAGGCGATCCGGACCGTCGGCTGAGGCCGCGCTGCGGATCGCTCGAGCGGGGCTTTGGTATCTCCTGGAACGTCTCGATGAAGCGCAAGCTGAGATCCGAACCGCCATGCTCGCAATGGATGAGGCAGCCGTGCGCCAGCGAGGGCCCCTGGGTTCGCCGATTCACTCCTTACCCGTGATCCGGTTCGTCGGATGCTTCATGGCCGCCAAGATCGAGAGCGAACGCAAACGGTGGGATGCAGTCGCAAAGCAGCTCGAAGGCGCGACCGCGTTGACCAACGTCGCGAAACTACCGCGGTTTGCGGAGGCGCTCTCGTTGCTCGAAATCGACGTCATGCTGCGGCGTCATATGTCAGGCGACGACGAGTCAGCGCACGCGCGCGTCGCTGCCTTGAGCGAATCCTCGTTCCCGCAAGATACGATAGGGTGGAGCGATTGCCCGGAGCTGGCAAAAGCCCGCGATGCGGCTCGAGGCCGGCGCGACGATGCTGAAGAACTCGTACGAACGGCGCTCAACGTTCTCGAGGGAAACGCGCATCAAGCACCGCTCGAAAGCGATCGCGCTTTTGCCCGGCTCGCAGCGGCTGCAGAAGAGATCGGCGCGGCTGCTGTCGCAACGCGCGCGCAGGAGCGCTCACGATACTACCGGTCTCGCCGTCGCGCTGCTGCCGGCACTGCCTGGGGAGCGGAGACGCGCAGCTAAAGCCGCGGGCCTCCGCCGCAACTCCCTAGGGTCTGGCCTTGGCGATCTTGTTCGCACCGCTTTCGACGAACCAGACATCGCCGTCAGGCCCCTTTGTAATGCCGATGGGCGCGCTGGACGCCGTTGGAATACGGAACTCGGTGATGAGACCAAGCGGTCCGATTCTCCCCACTTGGTTGATCCGGTTTTCGGTGAACCACACCTTTCCGTCTGGCCCTGCGGCGATGCCCCGGGCACCGCTTAAAGGCGAGGGAATAGGGTATTCCGTGATCGTGCCTGCCGGCGTGATTTTGCCGATCTGGTTCGCCACCGTTTCGACAAACCAAATGTTCCCATCCGGCCCGCGCGTGAGAGCGGAGCTCAGACCGCTCGATGCTGTCGGAACCGGGAACTCCATGACAGCGCCTGACGTCGTTATTCTGCCAATCTCATTCGTCTCGGTTTCGATAAACCATAGGTTGTTATCAGCACCTGCGACGATGTGGCCCAGCCCCACTTCTGCGGTCGAGGAGATGGGATAGGTGGCAGATATGCTGCCGCCCGTCGTTAGCACGACGATATCCGAGACGTCGTGGTGGCAGTGCTTGCCACAACCCGTCGTGTGATTTTCGGTAAGCCAGAGATTCCCATCCGGCCCCGATGCGATGCCCTGGAATTCTTGAGGGCCAAGACTAAATTCTGTGATGGTTCCGGCCGTCGTGATCCGCCCAACTTGATCGTTGCCATGAACGAACCATAGGTTGCCGTCAGGCCCGACCGTGATAGCAGACGGGCTCACTGCCGTGTCGTGAAACTCAGAGAATACGCCGCTAGTGCTCACTTTGCCGATGTTGCCGGCAGCAGTTTCTGTAAACCAAAGATCACCATCTGGGCCTGCCGCAATATCGAGCGTGCCGCTGGATACTGTCGGGATATGGTATTCGATGGCTGACAGTTGCAATGATGCCGCACCGAGCGGTTGGGGCGTATGCGTGACTATTGGGGCGCCTGAATTTGAACAGCCGAGATACGTCATCATCACCAGGCAAAAGAACAAGCCGACGCCCACGATCCATCGCTGTGACATTATTGAGCCCTCCTGAAAGACTAGGATGGCTCAAGCCTACGTCGCATCGGTAAACGAGGCGTAAAAGCTCACAGGCCTGCTTAGCCTCAGACGAGAGTTCGAATACGTTTTTACGTTGCGTTTACGCCGGGGTCTGCGCGACCACCGGCACACTGGAAAGCGGTAGACGCGCAGCTTAAACTGCGCGTCTACTGCTGAGCCGCTCCCTAGGGCTTGAACTTGCCGATCTTGTTGGCACCGCTTTCAGCGAACCAAACGTCGCCGTCTGGGCCTTTGGTGATTCCAATTGGCGC